>CAISYI010000146.1 GCA_903889595.1 uncultured beta proteobacterium | reverse complement strand
CTACTTCCACTGCAGCAAAGAAAACACCTCCTGCAGCGAAAAAAACCTCAAGATAAAGAAGGCATTCTGATAAACAAAAAAGCCAAAGGAAATTACCTTTGGCTTTTTTGTTGAAGCAGTTTCTAGATTAGACTGCGTTTTCGTTGGTCTCGCCTGTTCTGATTCGAACAACTTGCTCTACTGCAGTAACGAAAATCTTTCCATCACCAATTTTTCCAGTTTTAGCTGCTTTGACAATGACGTCAATGACCTGATCAACCTGACTTGATTCAACCACCACCTCAATTTTGACCTTTGGTAAAAAATCAACGACGTACTCAGCGCCACGATACAACTCTGTATGGCCTTTTTGACGACCAAAACCCTTTACTTCAGTAACGGTTAGACCGCTAGAACCAATATCGGATAGAGCTTCACGTACTTCGTCTAATTTAAATGGCTTGATGATTGCTGTAATTAATTTCATGTTGACTCTCAGATTGTTGGATTTTTCTTAATTTTATACAATAGTTCTTAACAGGGACAGTCGTCAATTATTTTTAAACTAGCCTCGATATTTTGAGGTAATTGGATAACGCCAGTCTCTTCCGAACGCCCTTCGTGTAATTCGCACTCCAATCGGAGACTGACGACGTTTGTACTCATTGATTTTAATCAGCCGTGTTACGAATTCAACATCCTCTTTGTTATATCCTAAAGCTGGCAGAGAGTCAATTGGAATGTCATTTTCCATGTAATGCTCTACGATTCCGTCGAGTATGTCATAGGACGGCAAACTGTCTTGATCCTTTTGATCCGGCCGCAGTTCAGCGGACGGTGCTCTGGTAATAATACGTTCGGGTATCACCGCAGAGACGGTGTTTCTGTAATGACAAAGCTGATAAACGAGTGTTTTTGAAACATCTTTAATCACAGCAAAGCCACCAGCCATATCACCATAGAGGGTGCAGTAACCTACCGCCATCTCGCTTTTATTGCCAGTTGTTAAGACGATGCGCCCCGACTTGTTTGATAAGGCCATGAGTAAAGTACCTCTAATACGAGCTTGAATATTTTCTTCAGTAGCGTCTAAAGGTAATCCAGTAAATTCTTTTTCTAGGGCAGACTCATAACTGTCAACCATACTAGATATAGGAATTTCATCGTACTGAACGCCTAATTTATCAGCCATTTCTTTTGCATCAATCCAAGAAATTTCAGCGGTATATTTTGAGGGCATCATCACCGTTCTGACTTTATCCGCACCAAGCGCATCGACGGCGATTGCTAATACTAAAGCTGAGTCAACACCACCAGATAAACCAATAATTGCTCCGGGAAAGCCGTTTTTTCCTAAGTAGTCTTTTACACCTAAAACTAAAGCTTCATAAACTTGCTGAACTTCGGAGTAAGGTCTAATTAGAGGGCATTTTTGAGGATCTCCATCACGAACCTCAATGATGCCGAGTTCTTCTTTAAATTGAGTCGCGTTATAAATCGTTTGACCATCACGATTGAGTGCAAATGAGGCGCCATCAAACACCAGTTCGTCTTGACCGCCGACTAAATTAACATAAAGTGCGGGCAGTCCTGTTGCTAAGACTTGCTGTCTCGTCACTTCACTTCTTAAACTAAGTTTATTCATGTGAAAAGGCGATGCATTCGGTATCACAAGTATTTGTGCCCCAGACTGCTTTGCTTTTTGTGCTGGACCTGCATGCCAAACATCTTCGCAAATGAGTATGCCTACTTTTAGTCCGTCAATATCAAACACACAGGCATCTTTACCAGGAGAAAAATATCTAACTTCATCAAATACTTCATTATTTGGCAGCATTTGTTTGTGGTAAAAAGCAATGTTTGCGCCATTTTTTAAAACGCTAGCTTGATTAAAGAGCAATTCTTTAGATTCTTTGGTATGACCTCGGCAAGGGTGTCCAACAATCACATGTAAATCTGTAAATTCTGCGAGATCTTTACACAGCTTTTGGAGTGTTTTATCAACATCTTTAATAAATGCATCTCGAAACAGTAAATCTTCAGGTGGGTAACCAGTAATAGAAAGTTCTGGCGTAATCAGAAGCTTTACGCCTTGTTGGTGGGCTAGTCTTGCCTGCTCAACGATTTTTTGAGCATTGCCTAATAAATCACCCACAACACAATTCATTTGAGCTAATGCAATTTTTATAGGTAGATGTGGCATTCGCTAAGACGCTAGTAATGAATTTAAGTTGTTAAAAGGGTATTAATTCAAAAGGGTATTAATTAATACCCTTTTTTCATTGATGTAATTAACTTTTAATTGAAGCTTGATAACGCTCAATGCCCGCCAAAATTTCTTTTTTAGCAGCCTCAGCATTATCCCATCCTTGAATTTTAACCCACTTGCCTTCTTCAAGATCTTTGTAATGTTCAAAAAAGTGCTTGATTTGATTTAAGGTGCGCGGACTAACGTCTTCTAAGCTATTAATGTGTGAATAAACTGGTAATAATTTTGTATCTGGCACGGCTAATAACTTAGCATCAATTCCACCATCGTCTTCCATATTGAGTACGCCAATTGTTCTGCAGCTAACCACTACTCCTGGAGGTAATGAATAAGGCGACATGACGAGCACATCAACTGGGTCTCCATCTAAGCCGATTGTTTGCGGAATATAACCATAGTTACAAGGGTAAAACATGGCAGTACCCATAAAACGGTCTACAAAAATAGCACCAGATTCTTTATCAACTTCATATTTAATTGGGTCAGCGTTCATGCTGATTTCAATAATGACGTTAAATTTTTCTGGAACATTTTTACCTGCTGTAACTAGATTTAAACTCATGAATTCTCCGAATGGCTAGGAAGTTGATAATTGACGTCACTATTCTAACTGAAGCATGTTAATGGCTAGAATGGTAACGTCTCAAAAAGGGCAATGAAAAGACTAGTCCTAAATAAAATTAAGCAATGGACTCAAGATATCTTTGCGCATCAAGGGCTGCCATACATCCAGTCCCCGCACTCGTGATTGCCTGACGATAAATATGATCTTGAACATCACCAGCAGCAAAAACACCAGGAATATTCGTGGCTGTAGCGTTGCCAGAAGTACCGCTT
>CAISYI010000145.1 GCA_903889595.1 uncultured beta proteobacterium | reverse complement strand
GTCACTAAAAACAAGGGGCAAGTAATTTGTTGAGCAATGCCATTTTTCATGGTCAGCGTTTTACTATATTCTTTCGCCTGCGCCTCGGTCGCTAAATGACTTCTCACTCGGAATGCCTCTTTAGTAACCGGTGGCAATTGATCCCAAGTATCAAAAAAATCATAAGGCCCAGCAAGACCAATACAAGCTTTTAGGCGTTTTTCAAAAGCAGCTGCCCTTGGAGCGTAGTAGCCACCTAAACTCACACCCCATAAACCAATCCGGGTATGGTCAATATCATCTCTCTGCACTAACCAATCTACCATTGCCTTAACTGGCACCTCATAATCTCCACGAATTGGGAAATCATATTCCGCTTCACCTTGGCCTGGACCATCCACCAGTAAAGTGGCCATGCCGCGCGCCAAAAAAGGCAGCTCATAAGCTTCCAGCTCTTCTTTGGCTGAGTCTAAGCCTGGGACCATAATCAGTACGGGTGGTTTTTGATTGGCACCTGTAGCACCTTGGGGCCCTTGGGCTCCATTCGGCAAGCGTAAGAAACCAGCCAAGGTTTTCCCCATATAAGGAATCTCAACGCGTACCGCTGGTGGGCGCATATAGGGCAATGCTAATTGTTTACATTCAACCGCCTTCATGTGTGCTGCGCGCATCACATCGATATCATTTACAGATACGAATTTGGCAAAATGATAGTACACCGCAGCGCGGGATAAATGCTCACTAGCACTCATGAAAAATTGTTGATCAAGTGCCTCTTTGCCGAGATTTTCGTGGACGAGGGCTCTTTTACACCAAGCACTAGTCCAATCTTCCCAGCGATCAATTCCTTGCGTCACTTCTTGAAAATCGGTCAATAAAATACCATTCGACACAAAGCGTGGCCCCCAATGGGCAATAGCTGACTCAACTCGTGGATCTTTACTCATCTAACTTCTGTCTCCTTAGTTATTTACCTTCGTGCAATCCTCGCAAAGTGCCTGCGAGAAATTGATGTCAGTATTTTTATTTATATAGTATCTATCATATCCAAAAAATACGGCTAAGTAATCATTTTTTGACATCATCCCTATCTTTTAGGGTGTGGAGGATGTCAAATGGGTCGAAGTTTTAGAACTTTTAGAACCTTTAAAACCCTTTAAAAACAGTGGAACCTTTAGAACCTGTAAAGCCGAAATCCTAAGATTTAGAGTCTTGTTTCAAGCACAGACCATAACTACTCAAATATAAAGTGAGTCCATTTAATAAATGCCATAACCAATGCGAGCCGCTAGTGAGGTCGCACAAGGGCATATCAACTTGACGGCTCAGAAGGGAGAAAGGAAAAACGAAGACCGCTACCCATAAAAATCGAGCCGCCGGCTTATTTGAATATTGGGTGGCTACTGCATACATAATCAGAGCCAACCATGCACCGACATACATTCCTGGCGGCAGCCATGGTAAAGAGGGCTTCAATAGATTCATCAGCAGTTGAGTCAAAACAATAATGATGATGAACAGTAGAGTCGAACCCAACTGAATAAAGAGCGATTTTCTGGACCATTGCTTGGGAATCAGAAAGGCAAAAGTTACTAAATAGATAGCAATGACTAGAACATCAATCAGGCCAGTAAGACGATTCGCGAAGGTATGAAAACTAAAACTTCCTAAGCCGATGAGGATGACTAAAGTAGCGATCAGACTAGCGCGAGGAGACCTTAAGCGCCATAGTAAAAAACCTGCCGCGATGAAGGATAGATTACTCATTGCATTCAGAGGCTCAGCCCAAAAACTCGCATCTAGGCGTTCGCAATAGATATCAACTGATTCGAACCAATTAGTCATGATTTATTTCGGGTTTCATTCTGAAATCTTAGGGTTATATTAGGGTTAATGGGGATCTCTTATTTTTTCTTTAGTCATATAGTATGAGATGTAAACAATAAAGATATAAATAATAAATCTAAGACTTTTTTGAGGGACATCATGTTCAAGATCAATCGGTTTAAAGAGATATCCATTTTTGCTCTCGGTATTATTTTAAGTTTATTTCATCTAAATAGTTTTGCAGATGATAAGTTTCCATCCAAACCCATTAATCTGATTGTTCCCTATGCGCCTGGAGGTAGTAATGATTTGGTTGCTCGATTATTGTCTGGACCGCTTTCGATTGAATTAAATCAACCGGTTGTGGTCATTAATAAGGCTGGTGCTGGCGGTGCAATTGGTACTGCCGAGGTTGCCAATGCAAATCCAGACGGTTATAACTTAGTCATGTT
>CAISYI010000144.1 GCA_903889595.1 uncultured beta proteobacterium | reverse complement strand
GATCGATGATATTCCATTAAGAAACTCTATTACAGGAGTGAGGATTGTTGATCAACGAGCAAAATATTTGGGATCAAGTGATTTATTAGAAAGTGCTGCGTTTGATAAGTATAGTTTTATCAGAGATGCCTACTTGCAGAGAAGACGCAGTAAGCTCTATGACGGAAATCCTCCAATGATGGAAGATGAGGATGATGAGGAAAATGTACCTGATTACTCTATTGAGGATAAAAGGATTCGTTAATCACAAAATACTTACAAAGTGGATGATTTAAAACAGTAAGTAAAAATTTGGAATATGAAAGTTATTGAAATGAATGTTGTAAACACAATCTCTTCGCAGTCTATCGTAAAAAAAATAACACAATATTTTTTGGCAGTGTTCTTGCTATGTCTTAGCTTGACATCTTTAAATTCAATGGCTCAGAGCATTGACTCTACGCCAGATGGCTTAGTTCAAGCGATTGTGAATGATGTCTTAAATACTGCCAAAACAGACAAAGATATTCAGTCGGGTAATATCAATAAAATCATTGCTCTGGTTGATCAAAAAATTGTACCCTACTCTGATTTGGCTAGAACAACCCAATTAGCGATGGGCAGACACTGGTCAAAAGCAACCCCAGAACAACAAAAATTAATCATTGCCGAATTTAAATTATTGCTAATTAGAACTTATGCTGGAGCCCTATCTCAAGTTAAAGATCAAACAGTTCAGTTACGCCCGTTTAGGATGAATCCTGATGATACTGAAGTGGTAGTTCGTACCCAGGTCATTGGTAAAGGTGATCCGGTTCAATTAGATTATCGATTAGAAAAAACAGCCAATAATGTTTGGCGTGTATATGATCTAAATGTTCTTGGTGCTTGGTTGGTTGAGGCTTACAGAGGGCAATTTAATAATCAAATTAGTCAAAGTGGTATTGATGGTTTAATTACATTTTTGCAAGATCGTAATAAAACCTTATCAAAGGCCAAATAATCTTATGTTTGTTTTACCTCCAACCATAACCCATCAGAATGCATTAAAAATCCGCGAAGAAGGGTTAAGTGCATTATCAAAAAAAACAGATGAGCATGTTGTGAGCGGTAGCAATCTAAAACAATTTGATTCCACGGCACTATCTGTACTGATGGCTTATGTAAGGGCTTATCCGGATTTAAAAATTATCGAGGCCCCTAAAAAACTGGTCTCATTATCGAAGGTATACGGTCTAGAGACGCTAATTCCGATCAGCTCTAGTAGCGAGTAGTCTATGTCTGCTATTTCCATTCAAAATGTCAAAAAATCCTATGGCAGCCTACAAGCCTTGGCAGGAGTCTCTTTAGAGATACAGCAGGGTGAATTTTTTGGGTTATTAGGACCTAATGGCGCTGGAAAAACGACCTTAATCACTTCAATGGCCGGACTATGCAAGCCAGATTCAGGTTCAATTGCTGTGATGGGTTTTGATGTTCAAAAAGATTTTAGAATGGCAAGGCGTCAGTTAGGGGTTGTTCCTCAAGAGCTCGTGTTTGATCCATTTTTTACAGTGCGTGAAACTTTACAGTTTCAGTCAGGTTATTTTGGATTACGTAAAAACGATGATTGGATTGAAGAAATTTTGGCCAACTTGGGTTTGACGAGTAAAGCTGATGCGAATATGCGAGCCCTATCAGGAGGGATGAAACGTCGGGTATTAGTAGCGCAGGCGCTAGTTCATCGTCCTCCGGTAATTGTGTTAGACGAACCTACAGCTGGGGTGGACGTGGAGTTGCGGCAATCATTGTGGCAGTTTGTAAGTCGTCTCAATCAAGCTGGTCATACGATAGTTCTGACAACTCATTATCTAGAAGAGGCTGAGTCATTGTGTGGCCGAATCGCCATGTTAAAACAAGGACGATTAGTGGCCCTAGATACAACTGCGAATTTATTGGCAAAGCACCGCCCACCCGGAGCACCGGTGCGCATCTTAGGCGATGATGGTGCGGCTGACTTAGAGGCGGTATTCGTCAAAATTATGGCACAGGCTAATCATGAATGATTTCTCAAACAAGGCTCTGATACCTTTAAGTGAATTACCAACTGCGCAAATCCAAAGTGGTTTTTTAACACTCCTTCACAAGGAAGTGAAACGGTTTTATAAAGTAGCCTTTCAAACCGTTGGCGCACCTGTATTGACAGCGGTGCTTTATTTACTGATTTTTGGTCATATTTTAGAAAATAGTCCAAAAATATATGGCTATGGTTATTCAGCTTTTTTGATTCCTGGACTCATCATGATGAGTGTTTTACAGAACTCTTTTGCAAATACCTCGTCATCCATTATTCAGTCCAAAATCACTGGGAATTTAGTATTCGTACTCTTGGCTCCACTATCCCATGTAGAAATGTTCTGCGCATATATATGCGCTGCAATGATTCGCGGTTTGGCGGTTGGAATGGGGGTCTTTCTAGTCACAATGGGTTTTGCAAGTGTTCCTTTTGAGGCATTTATTTGGATTATCGTTTTTGCAACGCTAGCTTCTGCATTGTTAAGTGCAATGGGATTAGTCGCTGGTATTTGGGCAGATAAATTTGACCAATTAGCAGCCGCACAAAATTTTGTAGTGACCCCTCTTACTATGCTCTCTGGGGTTTTTTATTCGATTCATTCATTGCCGCCTTTTTGGCAAAAAGTATCACACTTCAATCCTTTCTTTTATATGATTGACGGTTTTAGATATGGTTTCTTTGGTCAATCTGACGTATCTCCATGGCAAAGTTTCTTTGTCCTGGCATTTGCTTTTATTGTGGTCACTTTCATCTGCTTAAAGTTACTCAAAAGCGGGTATAAATTAAGACACTAATGCTAAGAAGCTAAAATAGTGTTCAATCTTTTTTATTTAGAGCAAACAAATGAATCCAACCCCAGAGCAAATCAAAGAATATATCGAGTTAGGCATGGAGTGCACGCACGTATCCTTAGATGGTGATGGTCAGCATTTCTTCGCAACGATTGTGAGCCCTAAATTTGAGGGACTGCGCCGCATTCAGCGCCACCAATTGGTTTACGCAGCGCTTGGCGATAGAATGAAGGCAGAAATTCACGCATTGTCTTTTAAAACACTCACGCCAGAAGAGTATGGGCAATAATGAGCCACCTATAAATTCAATAGGTGTTTCGATTAATCATTTCAGTAAAGCGTAATCATGGATAAATTATTCATCCGAGGCGGTAAGCCTCTGCATGGTGAAGTTAGAATCGCAGGAGCGAAAAATGCCGCTTTGCCAATTTTATGCGCCGCCTTGTTAACGAAAGAGAAGTTGACGCTTCGTAATTTGCCGGATTTACAAGATGTAAGGACGATGTTAAAACTGCTTTCACAAATGGGGGTGAGTATTCACTTTCCTGATGAGGCAGATCGGACTGTGGTAGAAATTCAAGCACAAACGATTGCTAAAGCAGAAGCAACGTATGACATGGTTAAAACGATGCGTGCATCAATCTTGGTCTTGGGCCCCCTCTTAGCGCGTTTTGGTAATGCTAGAGTGTCCTTGCCAGGTGGTTGCGCAATTGGCGCAAGACCTGTTGATCAACATATCAAAGGGATGCAAGCGATGGGTGCGAAGATGCATATTGAGCAAGGATATATCCAAGCTTATGCACCAGAAACCTCAGGTCGTTTGCACGGGGCCAGAATTCTGACCGATATGATAACTGTCACTGGCACTGAAAATCTAATGATGGCAGCTGTCTTGGCACAAGGAAGAACCGTTTTAGAAAACGCCGCAAGAGAACCTGAAGTGACCGACCTAGCAAACTTATTAGTTGCTATGGGTGCCAAAATTACTGGCTTAGGTACAGATCATCTCATCATTGAAGGTGTAGAAGCGCTGCATGGTGCAGAATACGAAATTATTGCAGACCGAATCGAAACTGGAACATTTTTATGTGCTGTGGCTGCAACCACTGGCGAAATCAAATTAACCCATTGTCGACCAGACACGCTTGAAGCTGTCATTACAAAATTAAAAGAAGCTGGCTTAGAAATGAAAATTGGCCAAGATTGGATTGTGGCTAAGATGAGTAAAAGACCCCAACCAATTAGCTTTAGAACTTCCGAGTACCCTTCGTTTCCAACCGATATGCAAGCACAGTTCATGGCTCTCAATACAATTGCCAACGGCAGTGCGCGCGTAACGGAAACCATTTTTGAAAACCGTTTTATGCACGTTCAAGAAATGAATCGATTAGGCGCAAACATTTCAATTGATGGCAATATCGCCCTCGTCGAAGGAATGGATCATTTATCTGGTGCGACAGTCATGGCTACCGATTTAAGAGCCTCGGCAAGTTTAGTGATTGCAGGACTCGTGGCAAGAGGTGAGACTCTGATTGAGCGTATTTATCATCTCGACCGCGGTTATGATCGCATGGAAGTGAAGTTGAGCGCATTAGGGGCTCAGATTGAAAGAGTTAAATAAATTCTTTAAATGATTAAAACTGTAATCAGTTTGAAATCAAAACAAGAGAAAGATTTACAATAACCATATGTTGACACTAGCACTATCTAAGGGAAGAATTTTTGAAGAAACGATGCCGATGCTCGAGAGAGCAGGAATCCGTGTCAAAGAAAATCCAGAAACGTCCAGAAAACTGATTATTGAAACGTCTCATCCTGACTTACGTATTATTATCGTGCGGGCCTCAGATGTGCCTACCTACGTTCAGTTTGGTGGAGCGGATCTTGGTGTAGCAGGTCAAGATGTATTGATAGAGAATGGCTTTGAAGGCTTGTATGTACCTATTGATTTGGGCATAGCTAAATGCCGCATGTCAGTCGCTGTCAAACAAGGATTTGATTACGCCAGCGCAGTAAAAAAAGGCGCCAGGTTAAAAGTTGCTTCCAAATACGTACAAATTGCTAGAGATCACTTTGCTACCAAAGGCGTGCATGTGGACCTTATAAAACTATATGGCTCCATGGAGTTAGCCCCACTAGTTGGACTCGCTGATGCAATTGTTGATTTGGTCTCGACAGGAAGCACGCTAAAAGCTAATTTCCTAGAAGAAGTGGAAAAAATTCAAGAAATCAGTGCTCACTTGATTGTGAACCAAGCTGCCCACAAGCGTCAGAGAGCATCGATGCAAGAGTTTTTAGACGCTTTTGCCGCAGCAGCTTCAACCAACTAATTTGCCCTTTTTAGCTTTACTACTTAAATAATATTCAGATGATGCGTCGATTAAATACCCAAGATAGCAATTTTGCTCAAGAGTTGGCAAAATTATTGAGCTTATCTGAAGAAGATTTATCTAGTATCGAAACAGTGGTGACGGGTATTTTGCAAGAGGTAAAAACGCGTGGTGACAGTGCGGTTTTAGAACTGACGAACCAATTTGATCGAATCAATGCCAGCTCTGTACAAGAGTTGGAGTTAACGCACGCTAAATTAAAGGAAGCCTTAACTTCACTACCAAGCGCACAAAAGCTAGCATTAGAATCAGCGGCAAGTCGAGTTCGTGCTTATCATGAACGTCAAAAAATTGAATCAGGCTGTACTTCTTGGGAATATGAAGATGAGTACGGCACTAAGTTAGGCCAAAAAGTAACACCTTTAGATCGTGTTGGTATTTATGTACCTGGTGGTAAAGCGGCTTATCCCTCCTCTGTTTTAATGAATGCAATACCCGCTAAAGTAGCCGGCGTAAAAGAAGTCATCATGGTGGTACCGACCCCGGGTGGGACCCATAATCCTTTGGTTCTTGCTGCCGCTGCGGTAGCTGGAGTTGACCGAATTTTTACCATTGGTGGCGCGCAGGCTGTGGGTGCCTTGGCTTATGGCACACAAACCATACCAGCAGTGGATAAGATTGTTGGTCCAGGTAATGCCTATGTAGCTAGTGCCAAAAGGCGTGTATTTGGTATTGTGGGAATTGATATGATTGCAGGACCATCAGAGATATTAGTGATTTGTGACGGTTCAACCGATCCAGATTGGGTCGCAATGGACCTCTTTTCTCAAGCAGAACATGATGAATTAGCACAGTCCATCTTACTTTGCCCGGATGAAGCTTATTTACAAGCAGTAGAAAAAAGTATTAATAAATTATTACCCGAAATGCCTCGCAAAGCCGTCATTGAAAAATCGCTCAGGGACCGCGGAGCCATGATTCTGGTCAAGGATATGGCGCAGGCTTGTGAAATATCGAATCAAATTGCGCCTGAGCATATGGAAATATCAGCTCAAAATCCAAGGCAGTGGCTTGAGTTAATCCGCCATGCCGGCGCCATCTTTTTAGGAAAATTCACGAGCGAGTCTTTAGGTGATTATTGTGCTGGACCTAACCACGTTTTACCAACTTCAAGAACGGCAAGATTTTCTTCGCCACTCGGTGTGTATGACTTTATTAAGCGCTCTAGTTTGATTGAGGTTAGCCAAGTTGGAGCCGATCAACTTGGCAAAATAGCGAGTGTGCTCGCGCATGGTGAAGGCCTTCAAGCGCACGCTAGAGCAGCTGAGATGCGCTTGAAAAAAGATTAATCAAAAGCTACTAATCTAGTTTTACATTTGCCAAAACTGCTAATTACTCAAACACTATTTACTCAGGCAAGAATTTCTTTGAGTGCAACAATCAATTTTGCACACTCTTCGTCCGTGCCTACCGTAATCCGCAGATAGTTATTAATTCTAGGTAAATTAAAGTAACGAATCAAAATATTGCGCTTGCGAAGTTCGGAGTAAATGACTTCAGCATTTTTAGAGCTATGGGTTGTAAATACGAAATTTGCTTCAGAGGCAAGGGTATTAAATCCTAGCTGAGACAAATCGATTAGGAGTTGCTCACGGGTATTTTTAATTTTTTGAATAGTAATGGCTAAATGTTCCGAATCCAAGACGGCTGCGGTGGCACCAACTTGGGCTAAGCGACCTAGGGGATAAGAATTAAAACTGTTTTTAACACGTTCTAAACCTTCTACTAGTTCAGCGCTGGCAATCGCATAACCAACGCGCAGTCCAGCAAGCGCTCTAGATTTCGAAAAACTATGGGTCACAATCAGATTGGGATAGTGGTTAACGAGTTGCACACTCGACTCGCAACCAAAATCGACATAGGCTTCATCAATTACGACTACGCTCTGGGTATTTGCATCAAGTAGCCGTTTGATTTCAGAAAGAGGAGTAGCAAGTCCAGTTGGTGCATTAGGATTCGGGAAAATGATGCCCCCATTATTCGGGTGGGCTAAATAATCATCAATTTGAATTTGGAAAGATTCGTTGAGCGGTATTTTATGATGGGCGATCTCGTACAGGCTGCAATAGACGGGATAAAAGGTATAAGAAATATCCGGGAAAAGAATCGGGTGTGACTGTTTAAAAAGACCTAAAAAAATATGTGCCAAAACTTCATCTGAGCCATTACCAACAAAAACTTGATTGGGTTCAACCGAGTAGGTTTTGGCGAGACTTGCTTTTAACTGATCTGAATTTGGTGGGGGATATAGGCGAAGTGCGTCATTACTCGCATTACGAATTGCTTCGAGAGCCTTAGGTGATGGACCATATGGACTTTCATTTGTATTCAATTTAATCAAATTTTCAGCCTGAATTTGTTCACCAGGCTTATAGGGAGTCAGTTCTTTGACTGTTTTGCTCCAAAATTTAGACATAAAAAAGGTTCCTTATTTAAAAAATCAACACCAACGAATGATATTATGATGGAATGAGACAAATTGCTGTTAAACGAGATACTTCTGAAACCAAAATTTTCATTGAATTGAATTTGGATGGGACAGGTCGCGCCGACTTAAAAACGGGCGTACCTTTTCTTGATCATATGTTAGACCAAATCGCAAGACATGGCATGGTCGACTTAACTGTTCACGCTAATGGCGATACGCAAATTGATGATCATCATACCGTTGAGGATGTTGGTATTACTTTGGGTCAAGCTGTAGCAAAAGCCTTAGGTGACAAAAAAGGGATTACCAGATATGGTCACTCCTATGTGCCCCTTGATGAAACTTTATCAAGAGTTGTGATTGATTTTTCAGGCCGTCCAGAATTAGAGTTTCATGTGCCATTTACTAGAGCTAGGGTTGGTACATTTGATGTAGACCTTAGTATTGAGTTCTTTCGCGGATTTGTAAATCATGCGGGCGCCACTCTGCATATTGATAATTTACGGGGGGTTAATGCCCACCATCAAATTGAATCAATTTTTAAAGCTTTTGGTCGTGCTCTCAGAATGGCTGTTGAGATAGATCCGAGAGCCGTTGGTCAAATTCCATCTACCAAGGGTAGTTTATAAACCAATAGCGCTGATGGAATATTGCTTTGACTAAGATCGCAATCGTAGACTATGGAATGGGGAATATCCGTTCTGTAGCTCAAGCCGTGATGAAGGTTGCACCTGAATGCACGGTGGTGATTGCTCACACTCCAGAAATGATTGCTAGCGCAGATAAAGTCATATTACCTGGACAGGGCGCAATGCCTGACTGCATGAGCAATTTAAAAGAATCTGGCCTATTTGATGCTTTATTAGTCGCCATTAAAACGAAGCCATTGTTAGGTGTTTGTGTCGGTGAGCAAATGCTGTTCACAACAAGTGCTGAAGCACACCTCCCGCAAAAAAATACAGATTGTTTGAACATTTTCCCCGGCAAGGTTATAAAATTTGCATTAGAAGATAAAGTACAAGCAGACGGAAGCCATTTTAAGGTTCCGCATATGGGCTGGAATGAGGTCAGACAGCAGCGTCCTCATCCGATGTGGGATGGAATCCCAGACGCATCCCGCTTTTATTTTGTGCATAGTTATTATGTTGTACCCGATCATCAAGAGTATGTTTTTGGCACTACGCATTATGGTAGTAAGTTTACTAGCGCAGTGGCGAAGGATAATATTTTTGCTACGCAGTTTCACCCTGAAAAAAGTGCACAACTTGGTTTGTGCTTGTATAAAAACTTTACACGTTGGAATCCTTAAATGTTATTAATACCTGCTATTGATCTCAAGGACGGTCATTGTGTTCGCTTAGAACAAGGTGACATGGACAAAGCTACTATTTTTTCCGAAGATCCCGCTGCTATGGCGCGACATTGGGTAAATCTAGGTGCTAGACGATTACATCTCGTTGACTTAAATGGCGCCTTCGCTGGCAAGCCAAAAAATGAATCTGCCATTAAAAAGATTCTTAAAGAAGTGGGAAATGAAATACCTGTGCAATTAGGCGGCGGTATTCGGGATTTAGAAACCATTGAAAGACTCTTGGATGACGGATTAGAAACCATCATCATTGGTACTGCTGCAGTGAAGAACCCGGGATTTTTACAAGAAGCTTGTATCGCCTTTGGTGGTCATATCATGGTTGGTCTTGATGCTAAAGATGGCAAAGTTGCTACTGACGGTTGGAGCAAGCTAACCGGCCATGAAGTAATTGATTTGGCCAAAAAATACGAAGATTACGGCGTTGAGGCGATTATTTATACCGATATCGGTCGTGATGGCATGTTGCAAGGAATTAACATCGAAGCCACCCTTAAGTTAGCGCAAGCTGTCTCTATTCCGATTATTGCGAGTGGTGGCTTAACGAGTATGGTGGATATTGACGCCTTGTGTGCTATTGAAAATGATGGTGTGATGGGTGTCATTGCTGGTCGCGCTATTTATAACGGCAATATTAATTTAGCTGAGGCTCAAAAATATGCGGATGAAAAAAATCCGCCGGAATATTAATTGAGATGTTGGCAAAACGAATTATTCCGTGTTTGGATGTAACTGCAGGTCGTGTTGTCAAAGGGGTCAACTTTGTAGAGTTGCGCGACGCTGGTGATCCTGTAGAGAT
>CAISYI010000143.1 GCA_903889595.1 uncultured beta proteobacterium | reverse complement strand
CATACGTGAGGGTTTAGACTCTAATAATCCTCTACTTAATTCTTGCCAAATTCGCTCTGGAACTAGGAACTGTAGCTCTTCCTTTTGTACCATTTCTTTAACTAATGCCAAGGTAGACGCTTCTACAGTAAATCCTTGAAACCGCGCCAAAAACCTACCTAAACGTAAAATGCGCAGTGGGTCCTCTTTAAACGCATCACTAATGTGCCGGAATAGGTGGCTTGCTAAATCCTTTTGGCCACCGTAAGGGTCGATAACTGAGCCAAGATAATGACCATCTGCGTTAATCTCTCGCGCCATGGCATTGACCGTAAAATCCCGGCGGATTAAATCTTGCTCTAAAGTGACTTCCGGTGAGGTATAAAAAGTAAAACCCTTATATCCTTGACCGGACTTCCTCTCCGTCCTAGCTAAAGCGTATTCTTCTTTTGTACGGGGATGTAAAAAAACCGGGAAATCTTGGCCTACCGGAATAAAACCCTTTGCAATCATTTCTTCTGGTGAGCTACCAACCACGACATAATCTCGATCAGCTGCTGGCAAGCCGAGCAGATGATCTCGAATCGCTCCACCAACAACGTAAATCTTCAAGTCAATAAGCTTTCTAAAGGGGTTGGGGTAATCCCAAAAATCGCCTCTAGAGGATTGCTCGTACTTGGGGGGAGAACACTTGGTGCTTTCATCGATGCCAAGTTATCGCGCGACATAATTTTTGGTCCGGGCATGAACTCGAGCAAACTTGCTTGAAGATATGCTGCCCAATGTGGCAGGGGAATAATGGGACGTGATACACCTTTACGTTTGGCTGCAAATTTTATAATTTCAGCCAAACTATAGACGCGTGGCCCACATAAATCGATGCTCTGATGAATCGTATGGGGCATAGCAATAGACTTTACAAAGGCATTACTAACGTCTTCAATACTGACCGGCTGAAAAAGGGATTTCGATCCACCCAAAGGCATTACTGGAAAATATTTCTGTAAATTTCCAAACATATTAATGAATTGATCATCTCTACCAAAAATTACTGAAGGTCTAAAAATAGTGAAGTCTAAACCCGAATTCTTCACCAAATCTTCAGCATCTCCCTTTGATCGCAAATACATGGATGGTCCATCAGCATCAGCACCTAGTGCACTCATATGAAGATATCGCTTCATTCCTAAAAATTTCATCCCCGAAATAATATAGGCAGGAATATTGACATGTGCTTCTAAAAACTCTGGGCCATATGGATCTTCTTGTTTTGCATGTAAAACACCAACTAAATTGATGACAACTGCATCTTGTGGAACCTGAGCCAACAGCTCACGAATTCCCATCTCAGAAAAATCATGGTGTGTAATGACTTTGGCACCCTGATTAATTGTATATTTCGAGGGGCTATTTGATCTTTTTGCAATCACAACAGCATAATTTTGCGCCAGCAATTCTCTTGTGATGTGGGATCCGACAAATCCATTACCACCAATAATTAACACTTGTTGCGTCATATTAAATCCAATTTCAAAGTAGTTACGGCAAGTTTGAAGATACGGCTACGGTTGGATAAACATTTCCTAACTTTTCTTTAAGAGAGTTTGTTTTCCCATTTAAATGGGCGTAATAAACTGCGTTCGATAGCACGTTTTTTACATAGGTTCTCGTTTCATTAAATGGAATCGTCTCTGCAAAAATAGCTCCGTCTACTGGTTTTTTTAACGATTGTCGCCATTGCTTCGGCCGACTCGGTCCAGCGTTATATGCGGCTGAGGCTAAACCCCAAGAACCATCCAAATCACCGAGCACCATGTTTAAATAATTACACCCAATCATTAAATTCGTATTGATTTCAGAAAGACTTTCTGGACGGAAATCTGTTAAGCCTATTTTCTTGGCTACATACTTTCCAGTCGTTGGCATCACCTGCATCAAGCCTGAGGCGCCGACACCTGACTTTGCAGAAATAATAAATCTTGACTCTTGACGAATTAAGCCATAGACCCAATGGATATCTAGATTAATTTTTTGAGTAATAGGATTGAGTTTTTCAATATAGGGTGTGGGATATCGTAGTGAAAAATTATGTTCGGATTTAGTTCGGTCAGCTGTATTTACAGTTCTATCTAATAAGCCAATTTTTTTACCATACTCAGCCGCGGCAATGAGTTCACGATCTGATAAATTTCTTAATTCCCAATTCCATTCACGATTACCCTCTGTTCTCAGATTCATAGCATATAACTTTGCTGCTTTATCAAAGGCAGGATGATTAATTGCTATCTCAGAGATTTCGCTATCATTCACATTCACTTTAGTCGGAATCGTAATTGGTTTATTTAATTCTTCGAGTGCTAGTTGTCCATAAAAGTTAAATTGCGACGATACGGACATAAAATATTCATTCGCTCTTGGATCTTTGAGCTCTTTCAATGCACGACCATACCAATAGGTCCAGGCCGGGTCTCGCTGTCGAATCCAATCTGGCATCCCATCAATCGACTCCTTAACAAATTTCCAATCTTTTTCTTTAAGAGCTGATCGAACCTTCCATTCAGATGATTCAGGGGACAACAGTGTGCTATCACTTAATTGGTGTTGACGTTTAAATGCTTCTAATGCCTTTGGATCTTGTTTTTTTGCCAGAAACTGACCAACGACTCCATACATTAATCCACGATGTTCCGAGGATCCAGCAAAATCAAACTCTTCAAGTTTGATTAAAGCCGTTGAAGGATTCGCTCTGGCTAATTTAACCATTTCAAAAATAGGATCATTACTTATTTTTTTCGATAGTGTATCCAAGCCATTTTCTGATGCAATACGACTAATCGCTTCTGCCTCAGATTGAGTAAGACCTCCTCGTGCACGTAAGGCTTGCACAGCATCTGGACAGGCTTCACCAAAATATCTTGAGTCTAATATAGCGGCTCTAGCAGCTATACCAACTTGCTTAGGATTTTCACCTTTATATAGCCTAGCAAGAAAGGAATAGCACTTCACTTGAGTATCGTCATCTAAAGCAAATTGTGCATACTGACGATCTACTTCATTCCAATCTCTGCGTTTTCCTAAAACCAAAATCCAGTCATTACGCAATCGATCTGCTAGACCTGAATCTTTATATCGACTTAAGAATCTTTCAACCTCACGATCTGCATCTGTTGCAGGATTGGCACGTCCTGAAGACTCGTATAGACGGGGTTTTAATTGAAAGTATTCAACATAATCTTGCATTGGATAATCTTTTAGATTGCCAGCAATTTGTTTGGCTTTTAATAAATCATTTTGACGCGCAGCTTCTCTTAAATCAATAAACAGTAAATCCTTATCCGTCAATTCTTGAGAATTGGCCGCACCCTTGTTACTTTGATTTTGTGGCTGAGAGTTTTCGCTAGCATTTTTTGTACTTGACCCATTTTTTGTATTTTTTACCTCTTTTGCTTCTAAATGACTAAAGGGTGCAAAACAAGTAATAATAGAAAAGATTAAAGTAACTTGAAAATACTTAGTTAAGGATGTTATTAAATGGCGCATATATTCTTACTAAAGACCCTTTCAATGGATATGAACTCCTATGCATGAAGAACAAAATAAATTGGCAAGAAAACAATTCATCGAATTGCGCAAGGAACGTCAAGCTCAACTTGCTGTCTCACCTCATTTTGAAAATCTACTGCATAGTAGGATTTTAATGGCTATAGAGAAAATCGACACGTTATATTCATTAAATATAAAAAATATTGCCTTTTATTGGCCAATTCATGGCGAGTTCGATCTACGGGATGCTCTATTAGAATGGCAAAGCCATGATTCTAATAGAAAATTAGCATTACCTGTCACGCAGAACCAACAAGCCCTAAAGTTTTGCTCTTGGGACGATAAAACCACAATGAAAAAGGGATTTGCCAATATACCCGAACCATGTAATGAAGAATTCATACAACCAGATTTGATTATTGCACCTTGTGTGGGTTGGTTTTTTTCAAACCAGCAAATGTGGCGAATTGGTTATGGTGGTGGCTACTATGACCGCACGATGGATGCCTATCAAGAGAAAAATATTCATCCTTTTTTATTAGGTACCGCTCTAGAACTCTCGCAAGCGGATCACCCTATTTGGCAACCACAACCACATGATTATCCATTGAGGGCTTTATTGACAGAAGCATCACTCTATTTGCAATCTTAATCAAATGAGACAAATCCCAATGTTTATGCCTCGAAGCTTTTTTATTCTTATCTTCGGATGTTTCTTTAGTCTTTTAGCTCAGGCTAAAACAGACTACTTTCTTCCAACTTCACTGATTAATCTTTATTTACAAATACATTCTCCTATTACAAAAGATTTGTCGCCATTTTTAATTATCCAATTAAACAATGCCGATGTTTCTACTGTGGAGAATTCCCAGAGAGCCCAGGTGTTAAGCGCTATATCTATTCTTCTACCCAATCAAAAACCAATCAAAGGAACCATTAGTTTTAGTTCATCATTTCGCTATGATAATTTGACCAAGAAGGTTTTTTTAATTCAACCTCAAATTGAGGCTTTAGAAATTGAAAATCAGTTTTCCTCATCAGAACAATTGTTGAGACAAATTAATCCTTTGATTGCGCAACTATTAAATGGGATTACGGTATATGAATTCACAAATAAAAATGCGATGGCACCATCGGCACCATCCCATGTTCAATTGGAAGCACAGGGCATCCGGTTTTACTTTGACTAAGCTAGATTTTTGACAATCTGAATCGTTGGTTCTGCCATATTTAAGGAATAAAAATGTAAGCCAGGCGCCCCACCACTCATCAGTTGTAAACATAAATCGCTAACAACTTCCTCGCCAAACGCTTTAATAGATTCAGTATCATCTCCAAATCCTTCTAGGCGACGTCTTAACCAACGTGGAATTTCTGCCCCACAAGTATCAGAAAAACGCATGAGTTGGGTAGAACTCGTAATCGGCATAATGCCAGGTACGATATCTACGCTCACACCGCGCGACTCTACATCATCTAAAAACTGAAAATAGGCATCTGAGTTGAAGAAATATTGGGTAATTGCTGAATTTGCTCCTGCTTTCACTTTATTTACAAAGTGTTGCAAGTCCGCTTCTGCTGACGTACTTTGCGGATGAAATTCAGGATAGGCCGCAACTTCAATATGAAACCAATCACCAGTTTTTTCACGAATAAATGATACCAATTCGTTAGCATGATGAAATTCGCCGTATTGACCCATACCAGAAGGTAAATCTCCACGCAGTGCCACAATCCGCTTCACACCCATCTCTTTATAACGACTTAAGAGAGTGAGGATGTTTTCTTTCGAACTACCCACGCAGGACAAATGAGGTGCTGCATCATTCCCGTTCGTGAGAAGTTGTTGGACCGTGGAAATAGTACCTTCTTGAGTAGACCCACCAGCACCAAAAGTTACAGAGCAAAAACTTGGTTTTATCGCTTCAGTAAGACGTTGCGAAACCAAATTTAATTTACTCGCGCCTTCTGGTGTTTTCGGTGGAAAAAACTCAACGCTAACTTCAATCTCAGATATCTTCATTGTTAATTAATAACGATAATGATCAGGTTTAAATGGACCGTTTTGTGATACACCAATGTAATCTGCTTGGTCAGGTCGCAAAGTGGTCAACATAGCATTGAGTGATCTTAATTGCAAAACTGCAACTTTTTCATCCAAATGCTTCGGTAAAGTATAAACACCAATCGGATACTCATTCGTATTTGACTTAGTCCAGAGTTCGATTTGAGCAATCGTTTGATTAGCAAAAGATGAGCTCATTACGTAGGAAGGATGACCTGTACCACAGCCTAAATTCACCAAACGACCTTTAGCTAAAATAATGATGCGCTTTTCTGGCTGGCCATTTGCTGCTGGGAAAATAATATGGTCAACTTGCGGCTTAATTTCTTCCCAACGATATTTTTCCATACTAGCAACATCGATTTCATTATCAAAGTGACCAATATTACAAACAATCGCTTGGTTCTTCATTTTCAACATATGCTCTTCAGTAATCACATGATAGTTACCGGTAGCTGATACGAAAATATCCGCTTTATCAGCAGCATAATCCATCGTTACAACACGATAGCCTTCCATGGCAGCTTGCAAAGCGCAAATCGGATCAACTTCAGTTACCCAAACTTGTGCTGATAGAGCGCGCAAGGCTTGAGCTGAACCTTTACCTACATCACCGTAACCCGCTACAACAGCAACCTTACCTGCAATCATGACGTCCGTTGCACGCTTAATAGCATCAACTAATGACTCGCGGCAACCATAAAGATTATCAAACTTGCTCTTCGTTACAGAGTCATTAACGTTAATTGCTGGGAACTTGAGATCACCCTTTTTAAACATCTGATACAAACGATGCACGCCTGTTGTTGTTTCTTCTGTAACACCCTTAACTTGTGCCAGTCTGATTGAATACCAAGTTGGATCTTTTAAGAGTTTTGCTTTGATTGAAGCATATAAAATTGTTTCTTCTTCACTGGTTGGGCTGCTTAAGATACTTAAGTCTTTTTCTGCACGGGCACCCAAATGGAGGAGTAAAGTAGCGTCGCCACCGTCATCCAAAATCATGTTGGAATAACCACCATCTGTCCACTCAAAAATACGGTGTGTAAAGTCCCAATACTGCTCTAAAGTTTCACCTTTAATCGCGAAAACTGGTGTACCGTCAGCCACGATTGCTGATGCTGCGTGATCTTGGGTAGAGTAAATATTGCAAGAAGCCCAGCGCACTTGCGCACCTAATGCTTGCAATGTTTGAATCAATACAGCAGTTTGAATCGTCATATGGAGTGAGCCAGTAATTCTTGCACCCTTGAGCGGTAGAGACACTTGATACTCTTGACGAATTGCCATCAATCCTGGCATTTCTGTTTCAGCAATTGCTATTTCTTTACGGCCGAAATCCGCTAATGTAATATCTGCGATTTCAAAATCGTTGGCAGTACCATTCATTGGTAAGTTCATATATTCTCCGATAAATTATTGACATAATTGAGAGCAAAAAAAAGCCCACCAACCATGCATTACTAGGTTAGTGAGCGCCGTTGCTAAGGCCCAAAAGAGCCCCTTCAAGCCTGGGGTGTTTTCTCATATTAAGAAAACATCCTCGCAACGCTCCTTGAAGAATTTTTACTATTATAAACCTGCTGCTGCTTTTAATGCCGCAGCCTTATCGGTTTTCTCCCACGTAAAGTCTGGCTCTTCCCGACCGAAATGTCCATAAGCGGCTGTATTACGATAAATCGGGCGTAATAAATCCAACATTTGCACAATTCCTTTTGGTCTCAAATCAAAGTGTTCGCTTACTAACTGGGCGATTTTCTCATCTGAGATTACACCAGTTCCATAAGTGCTCACCCAAACAGATGTAGGTTTAGCAACACCGATAGCATAGGAAACTTGCACTAAACACTTAGTAGCAAGACCTGCAGCCACCACATTTTTCGCTACATAACGGGTTGCATAAGCAGCAGATCTATCAACTTTAGAAGGATCTTTACCTGAGAATGCACCACCACCGTGTGGGCAAGAGCCACCATAAGTATCAACAATAATCTTACGGCCAGTTAGACCGCAATCACCTTGTGGGCCGCCGATTACAAACCTACCTGTAGGATTTACCAAGTACTTAATTTCGCCTTTGATTAACTCTTTTGGCAATACTGGCTTAATGATTTCCTCAATGACCGCTTCTCTGAGAGCTGCTAACTCAATTTCTGGAGCGTGTTGTGTTGACAATACAACAGTATCAATCGAATGTGGCATGCCATCAACATAGCGCAATGTAACTTGCGACTTTGCATCTGGACGAAGCCAAGATAAGCGACCGTCTCTTCTTAATTGGGATTGACGCTCCACTAAACGATGCGACAAGTGGATTGGAAGAGGCATTAACTCTGGAGTTTCATTTACGGCATATCCGAACATTAAGCCTTGATCGCCAGCGCCCATGTTTAAGGGATCATCCTCAGCACTATCAACACCTTGCTTGATATCAGGGCTTTGTTTGTCATAAGCAACTAATACCGCACAACCTTTGTAATCGATACCATATTCTGTATTGTCGTAACCGATTGACTTGAGTGTATCTCTAGCTACTTTGATGTAATCAACATTGGCTGAAGTGGTAATTTCACCAGCTAAAACCACTAGGCCGGTGTTACAAAGAGTTTCAGCTGCTACTCTTGCGGTTGGATCTTGGGCAATGATTGCGTCAAGAATTGAATCTGAAATTTGATCGGATACTTTGTCTGGGTGTCCTTCTGATACGGATTCAGACGTAAAAAGATAATCATTCGCCATTCTATGGATTCCTTAAATAAGTTATGACAACACGTGCCGAAAACTTAATCCATGCGGCGACGATTTAGCAGAATTTTTGATTCGCCCTGCAAGTTGTCTTAACTCGGCGATTT
>CAISYI010000142.1 GCA_903889595.1 uncultured beta proteobacterium | reverse complement strand
GAAACAGATCTTAGCCCCCGTAATTTCATTTATCCCGTTTTTGTTCAAGAAGGAACTAACAAAAAGGATGCTGTTGCTTCAATGCCTGGTGTTTTTCGCGTATCTTTAGATTTATTGTTAGGCATTGCTAAAGAATGCGTTGAACAAGGAGTTCCAGTTTTAGCTTTATTCCCCGTGATTGAGTCTGATTTAAAGTCACTTGATGGCGCTGAGGCATATAACCCAAATGGCTTAGTCCCGCGTGTTGTAAGGGCCTTAAAAGAGCATTACCCGGACTTAGGCATCATGACCGATGTCGCCTTAGATCCTTATACTAGTCACGGCCAAGATGGTGTGATTGATGAGAACGGTTATGTCTTAAATGAAATAACCTCTGAGATCTTAGTAAAACAAGCTTTAGTTCAAGCCGCTGCTGGTGTTGACATTGTCGCTCCTTCAGACATGATGGATGGTCGTATTGGAAAAATACGTCGGGCACTTGAAGCACAGGGTTTTATTCATACCCAAATCATGGCCTACTCCGCTAAATATGCCTCTGCATTTTATGGTCCTTTTCGTGATGCGGTCGGGTCTGCTAAAAATTTAGGTAAAAGTAATAAAAAGACTTATCAAATGTCTTTCACAAATACGGATGAAGCATTAAGAGAAGTTGCTCTGGATATTTCTGAGGGTGCAGATATGGTGATGGTGAAGCCAGGTATGCCATATCTTGATATTGTCAGTCGTGTGAAGTCAGAGTTTTCCTACCCTACTTTTGTTTACCAAGTTAGCGGCGAATACGCGATGCTCAAAGCAGCGGCTGCAAATGGTTGGCTCGTCCATGATCAAGTAATGATTGAGTCTCTAATGGCCTTTAGAAGGGCTGGCGCTGATGGTATCTTGACTTATTTCGCTCTCGACGCAGCAAAACTGATAAATCAATCAAAATAAGTAACTTGATTTTCTAAACTAGAGTAACAAAAGTAGTTTTTGAGGACTGACCACTCCTACGGTTTTTTTTGTTTTCTGCTCAACACCATTGGTGTCAAAAAATAAAATTGCGGGTGGTCCAAAGATTTTGTATTGATTCAACATAGCTTTTTGATCTGACCCCATCTCCGTAATATCAACTTCGATTCGTTTGTATTCTTTTACTTTGATCTGAACTTGTTCATTCGCTAATGTTTGTAGTTCTAACTCTTTGCAACTGACACACCAGTCTGCAGAAATGATGACTATCGCTTTTTGGTTACTTTCTTTTGCTTGAGTAAGTTTTTGTTCTAATTCAGAATTATTAGTAACGACTTCATAGAGTTGTTGATTGATGGTTTTTGATTGATGAACAACTTTAGTTTCTTTAAAGAATGATTGAAGAGCCGGCAACATAACCCACAAGGCTAAAAGAACCATCAGAACACCAAAAAACCTCTGAACTCTGAGCATCCATTTACCAGCTCTTGGCACAATACGGCTTGCTCCTAAAGCAAATAAAAATAATGGTACTCCCATGCCACATGCCATCACGAACAAAATTAAACCGCCTAACTGCACTTGACCACTTTGCGCAATAAAAGTTAAAACACCTGCTAGTGGTGCTGAAACACAAGGACTTGCTACTAAACTGGATAAGGCACCAAGTGCAAAAACACCATAGATGTTTCCGCCTTCATGTTTTCCAATCCATTTGTCTACTTTTGATTGCCACGAATGAGGCATTTGCAACTCATAAAACCCCAATAGCGCGGCTGATAAGATGAGCATTAAACCACCAAATGCTAACAAAACCCATCGATTTTGTAAGCTTGCAGTTATACCAGCCCCAAACCATGCTGTTGCCATACCGGCCAAACTAAAAGCACAGGCCATGCCTAATATATAAAACAACGCCAAGATGATCGTTTTCTTTCTCGGCAATAAATGGTGATCGATAGTTCCGAAAACGACGCTTGAGAGAATAGGCAACATCGGCAACATGCAAGGTGTAAAAGCAAGGCCAATACCTAATAGGAAAAATACAAGCAGTAGAACGGGTAAGCTTGTTGTAGTTAATAATCGATTGAGGGCATTAAGGTCGTCCGAGACTTCCCACCAAGATAATTTTTTACTTGCTTCCGTGTCAGGAGTAACCATTTCAGGATCTGTTGAATTTACAGTTTTTCCGTATTCTTGCAAAGTAATACGTCTTAACATCGGGGGATAACAAATACCTTTGTTAGCACACCCTTGAACATTCACATCTAATATTAAAGGGCTTGAGTCCGGTAATAGTTTTGTGTCGTAGGTATATACAACCTCATCATCATAAGTTTTTACTATTTTTTGAAAATTATTATCAAACTTTTCATGTGGTTTTGGTTTTGTTGTGGACGTAATTGTTTTATCAGAATCTTTCAACCGTAATTGCATCGACTCTTCATACATGTAATATCCGGGAGCTGCTTTAAATGTTACTTTTAATGCTTCTGATGTAAGTTGTGCTGTAATCTCAAATGCCTTTTCTGGCGGCAAGAACTCTTCCGTTCGAGCTAATAAAGAATTAGTTGTCAGGATGCTTACAATCGTGAAACCAATAGAGAATAGTTTTTTTAACATGTACTTAGAATAATCATTTTCAAAATTACTTGTTACCTTTTTCAATGATTTCTTGAATCATCCAAACATAGTAATAGTGTGAAATATCCCGAATTGGAATAGCAATAATTTCTGGGACTGAATAAGGGTGTAACTCTAATAATCTATTTTCTATGGCTGTCCAGAAAATACTGAAGGTTTTTACTTGAACAACATACTCACTTGATTGTTCAATTTTTCCTTCCCAGTGATACAAACTACTGATCTCAGAGCTTATATGTTGACAAGCTATTAACTTCTCATTCAGTAAGGTTATACCAATTGTTTCAGCTACTTCTTTATTCGGTACAGAAAATTGAATAATAATTGGTTCGTATTGCATATTGGCTTGAGCTATTTAAAACACAATTGTGGCAGAAGTTTTATTTACACGCATACAAAAAGCCAGAAGACTTTAGGTCTTCTGGCTTTTATTCTTACCCTAGGGTAGATTTACTCTGCTTCGACTGCTGAATCTAAATCTACTTCTGGACGATCAACCAACTCAACCAAAGCCATCGGTGCATTATCACCAACTCTGAAACCGAATTTCAAGATACGTGTATAACCACCTGGACGCGCAGCATAGCGAGGACCCAGTTCGTTAAACAATTTAGTAACCATATCTCTATCACGCAAGCGATTAAATGCTAAACGACGATTTGCAAGGTTGTCTTTTTTGCCTAAAGTGATTAAAGGCTCTACTACACGGCGTAATTCTTTCGCCTTAGGTAAAGTTGTTTTAATCAATTCATGCTGCAATAATGAATTTGACATGTTGCGTAACATCGCTAAGCGATGTGATGATGTGCGGTTTAATTTACGCAGTCCGTTTCCGTGACGCATGATACTTCCTTTCTATTATCTCTCAAGACCAGCAGGCGGCCAATTGTCTAACTTCATTCCTAAAGTTAGGCTTCTTGCAGCCAAAACATCTTTAATTTCATTTAAAGATTTACGTCCAAGATTAGGAGTCTTTAACAACTCATTTTCTGATCTTTGGATTAAATCACCGATGTAATAAATATTTTCAGCTTTCAAGCAATTTGCTGAACGTACTGTTAATTCCAAGTCATCGACTGGTCTTAACAACATCGGATCTACAACTGGTGAACGGCTTGTTTGAATATCACCTAAAATCTGGTTATTTTCAAGAGCTGCAAACACAACTAACTGATCAACTAAAATTCCAGCTGATTGACGGATTGCCTCTTCAGGAGAAATCACACCATTAGTTTCGATTGTCATTACCAAGCGATCTAAGTCAGTACGTTGTTCTACGCGAGCTGACTCTACTGCATAACTAACTCTCTTGATTGGACTAAATGATGCATCTAAAACAATGCGTCCAATTAACTTTGTATGCTCATCAGCATAACTGCGCATGTTACCAGGCACATACCCGCGACCTTTTTCGATCTTAATCTGCATATCCAATTTACCACCAGCAGATAAATTAGCAATAACGTGATCAGGATTAATCAAAGTTACATCGTGAGGTAAATCAATATCAGCTGCAGTTACGATAGCTGGACCTTCTTTACGAAGCATTAATGTTACTTCGTCACGTGACTCTAATTTAAAAACAATACCCTTAAGGTTTAAAAGAAGATTTACAACATCTTCTTGAACACCATCAAGAGTTGAATACTCATGTACTACACCACCAATACTTACTTCTGTAGGAGCATAGCCAGACATAGAAGATAATAAAACACGGCGAAGTGCATTACCTAAAGTGTGACCGTAGCCACGTTCAAATGGCTCCATAACAACCTTAGCTTGGTTGTCGCCAGTTGCTTCAACTGAAATAATTTTGGGCTTAAGCAGTGTTGTTTGCATATATTTTCCTTATGGGGATGCCTCAATTAACGTGAATAAAGTTCGACAATTAAACTTTCATTGATATCACCACTGATTTCGTCTCTATCTGGAGTTTTCTTAAAAACACCTTCAAGTTTAGTAGTGTCAACGGATACCCAACCAGCTTGTCCAATTTGCTGAGACAAAGTTAGAGATTCTTGAACACGTGTTTGCTTTTTTGCTTTGTCGCGAATCGCAACAACATCACCAGGCTTAACTTGCATAGATGGAATATTAGCTACTTCTCCATTAATTAAAATTGCCTTATGAGAAACTAATTGTCTAGCTTCAGAACGAGTAGAACCAAAACCCATTCTATACACAACGTTGTCTAAACGTGATTCGAGCAAAATCAATAAAGTTTCACCAGTATTGCCTTTACGACGATCCGCTTCAGCAAAGTAACGTCTAAATTGACGCTCTAAAATACCGTACATTCTTTTAACTTTTTGCTTTTCACGCAACTGGTTTCCGTAGTCTGATGTTCTAGCACCAGAAGTTCTACCGTGTTGACCTGGTTTTGTGTCTAATTTGCATTTATCAGCTAAAGAGCGACGCGCACTCTTTAGAAATAAGTCGGTACCTTCCCGACGTGATAATTTGGCCTTAGGGCCGATATAACGTGCCACGTTTCTTCCTTTCTTTGCCTTTGCTTTTTACGCAATGGGTAGTTCAATTAAATTGAACGGTGGTCTTAAATAAACCGAAGTATGTATTAAATACGACGGCGCTTTGGAGGACGGCAACCGTTGTGTGGAACGGGTGTAACATCCTGAATTTCTGTGATCTTGATACCTAGAGCATTTAACGCTCTAACAGCGGATTCACGACCAGGCCCTGGGCCTTTGATTTGAACTTCTAAATTCTTAATACCGCATTCAATAGCTGCTTTACCAGCAACTTCTGCAGCAACCTGAGCCGCGAACGGGGTAGATTTTCTAGAACCTTTGAAACCCTGTCCACCAGATGTTGCCCAAGACAATGCATTACCTTGACGGTCTGTAATAGTTACAATCGTATTGTTAAACGATGCGTGCACGTGTGCAATACCGTCTGCAATATTCTTTTTAACTTTTTTACGAACACGTGAAGCAGCATTCGATTGTTGTGGTTTTGCCATATTAGTTTCGCTTTCCTATTATTTCTTCAATGCCACGCCAGCCTTACGAGGGCCTTTGCGAGTACGCGCATTGGTTTTAGTACGTTGACCACGAACTGGTAAACCTTTACGATGGCGAACGCCACGGTAACAGCCTAAGTCCATGAGACGCTTGATATTCATCGTTATTTCACGACGAAGATCACCTTCAGTGGCAACTAAACCAACTTGCTCACGAATTTTTTCTAAATCGGAATCAGTCAAATCTTTGACTTTCTTAGATTCAGGAACACCAGTTGACTCGCAAATTTTTCTTGCGCGTGTAAGACCGATGCCGAAAATCGAAGTTAATCCGATTACAGTATGTTTATGGTTTGGGATATTAACCCCGGCGATACGTGCCATATAAATTCCTCTAAATTAAATCTACTTAACCTTGACGTTGCTTATGACGTGGATCTGTTGAACAAATCACACGCAATACGCCTTTACGTTTAATGATCTTGCAGTTACGGCAGATACACTTAACAGATGCCAATACTTTCATCACTCACCTCTATAAAAATCAAACTACTTAGCGCGAAAGATGATCCGCGCACGCGTTAGGTCGTATGGAGTCATTTCCACAGTAACCTTATCGCCTGGCAGAATACGAATGTAATGCATCCGCATCTTTCCCGAAATATGACCTAATACCACATGTCCGTTTTCTAACTTCACACGAAACATTGCATTAGGTAAATTTTCAACTATCTCTCCGGCCATTTGAATGACATCATCTTTCGCCATATCAAGCACCCGGTCCCATATTGAAGTTGGCTTTCTTCATCAACGAACCATACTGTTGCTGCATTACGTAAGATTGAACCTGCGCCATAAAGTCCATCGTAACAACAACAATAATTAACAAGGAAGTACCGCCAAAGTAAAACGGAACATTCCAATTTAGAACTAAAAACTCAGGTAGCAAACAAACAATCGTAATGTACGCGGCACCAGCCAATGTAAGTCTTGCTAAGATTTTGTCGATATACTTTGCAGTCTGATCACCAGGACGAATACCTGGAACAAACGCACTACTCTTTTTAAGGTTATCAGCAGTTTCACGGCTATTGAAAACCAAAGCAGTGTAAAAGAAACAGAAAAATACAATAGCACTTGCGTAAAGAATGATGTAAATCGGTTGACCTGGTTGTAAAGTACTACTTAAGTCTTTTACAAATCGTGAAACAAAGTTTGTATTTTCACCAGAAGTAAACCATTGTGCAATTGTTGCTGGGAACAAAATAATACTCGAAGCAAAAATCGGAGGAATTACACCGGCCATGTTTAGCTTGAGTGGTAAATGTGAAGACTGACCACCGTAAACTTTATTGCCAACCTGACGCTTAGCGTAATTAACAAGAATTCTTCTTTGACCACGTTCAACAAAAACTACAAAATAAGTAACTGCAACTACAACTATAACTACTAAGATTGCTGAAATAATACTCATCGCTCCAGTTCTAACTAACTCAAGGAGTCCACCAATTGCATTGGGAAGTCCGGAGGCGATTCCAGCAAAAATAATGATAGAAATGCCGTTGCCTAGTCCGCGCTCTGTAATCTGTTCACCCAACCACATTAAAAACATTGTTCCGGTTACTAAAGTTACAACAGTAGTAATTTCGAAAAGTACGCCTGGATTAACTACCAAGCCTTTTTGTGACTGAAGAGCAATCGCTATACCAAAAGCTTGAAATGTTGCTAATACAACAGTACTGTAGCGGGTATATTGAGTTATCTTTCTTTGACCTGAGCGACCCTCTTTTTTTAAAGCTTCCATCGAAGGAATAACAACTGTTACCAATTGCATAATGATCGATGCAGAAATGTACGGCATGATACCCAATGCAAAAACCGTAAATCTAGAAAGAGCACCACCAGAAAACAAATTAAACATGCCCAAGATACCACCTTTGGCATCATTAAAAAGGCTAGCTAATTGATTCGGATCAATTCCTGGGACAGGAATATGTGCTCCAAGTCTATAGACAAGCAAAGCTAGTACTAGAAAAACTAAGCGATTTTTTAAATCACCGAATTTATTTCCAGTTTTGGCCATGCCTGCCACGTTAGACGGTTTAATTGCCATTAATTACACTTCCTCTAGGATTTTGCCACCAACTGCTTCAATCGCAGCACGTGCACCAGCTGTTGCCGTCAAACCTTTTAAAGTAACAGCACGTGTTAGCTCTCCAGTTTTGATGACCTTTACAGATTTAATTTGTTCATTAGCTAAACCATTTTGTCTTAAAACAATTAAGTCAACTTCTGAAGTACCTAAGGCTTGTAAATCTGACAATGTTATTTCACCAACAGTACGTCTAGTCAATGACACAAAGCCGCGTTTTGGTAAACGACGATATAAAGGCATCTGACCGCCTTCAAAACCTACTTTATGGAAGCCACCTGAACGAGATTTTTGTCCTTTGTGACCACGACCAGCTGTTTTACCTAGACCTGAGCCAATACCTCTGCCAACACGACGCTTTGCGTGTTTTGCACCAGCTGCTGGTTTTAAATTATTTAGTTCCATCATATCCTCTGAAATTTATTACTCAGTTAAGAACTTTAATGAGATAAGAAACTTTATTCATCATTCCGCGCACAGCAGGAGTATCAACAAGTTCCGATGTTGTATTAACACGACCTAAACCAAGACCGCGTACAGTTGCTCTGTGGCTTTCACGTGTACCGATTAAGCTACGAACTAATTGGATTTTTACTGTTTTATTTTCTGCCATGTTTTTCTCGATTCTTAATTACCTAAGATTTCTTCAACTGTCTTGCCACGTTTTGCAGCAATCTCTGAAGGTGTACTCATCTTTGCAAGTCCGTTGATCGTCGCACGAACCATGTTGTATGGGTTCGTAGAGCCAATCGACTTAGCAACCACGTTTGTAACACCCATAACATCAAATATTGCGCGCATTGGACCACCAGCAATAACACCAGTACCTTCTTTTGCAGGTGAAATCAAAACACGTGATGCGCCATGCTCACCGATAACAGTGTGTTGCAAAGTGCCTTGACGTAAAGGAACTTTAATCATTTTACGACGTGCCTCATCCATTGCTTTTTGAACAGCAACAGGCACTTCTTTTGATTTGCCCTTACCCATACCAATTCTGCCGTCACCGTCACCAACAACTGTTAAAGCAGCAAAACCTAAAATACGACCGCCCTTAACAACTTTGGTTACACGATTTACTGCAATCATCTTTTCGCGTAAACCATCATCACGCTCTTCGGATTGCATCTTTGCTTGCATTTTTGCCATAATATTTTTCCTTGACCTTTATATGCTTCGTCGCTTAGAACTTGAGACCAGCTTCACGTGCGGCTTCAGCTAATGCTTTAACGCGACCATGATAACGGAAACCTGAACGATCAAAAGCAACTTCAGTAACTCCTGCTTTGATTGCTCTCTCAGCAATTAACTTACCAATTTCGGTAGCAGCCTTGCTGTTACCACCATTGTTTGATAGCGCAGTGCGTAATTCGGATTCCATTGTGGAAGCAGAAGCCAACACCTTAGTACCGCATGCACTATATAACTGAGCAGAAATATGTAAGTTCGTACGCATAATAGCTACGCGTGGAACTACTAACTCTGCAATCTTGATGCGTGTTTGACGTGAACGACGTAAACGTGATTCTTTTTTGTTCAACATATTCGGCCTCGATTACTTCTTCTTGGTTTCTTTAATGATTACCACTTCATCGCTATAACGAACACCCTTACCTTTGTAAGGCTCTGGTGATCTATATGAACGAACTTCTGCGGCTACCTGTCCAACTTGTTGCTTGTTGGAACCTTTAATTAGGATTTCTGTTTGCGTAGGTGTTTCTGCTTTTACACCCTCTGGCAACTGATAAATCACATCATGTGAAAAACCTAATTGCAACTTGAGTGTTGTACCTTGCGCTGCCGCACGATAACCCACACCTACTAAATTCAATTTACGCTCAAAACCCTTTGTTACACCATTTACCATGTTGTTAACGATTGCTCTGGTGGTACCAGATAAAGCGTTTGATTCACGGGACTCGTCGTTACGACTAACAAATAATTGTCCGCCATCTTGTTTCAATGAGACCAATGGGTGGAGATTATGAGTTAAAGTTCCTAAAGGACCTTTAACAGTAATCAACCCAGGATTAATTTGAACTTCAGCACCTGCTGGAACTGCTATTGGTGACTTACCTACTCGTGACATAAATTTCTCCTTAAGCTACGTAGCAGAGAACTTCACCGCCGACGCCATTTGCACGCGCCTTACGATCAGTCATCAAGCCCTGAGGGGTTGAAATAATAGCTACGCCTAAACCGTTCATAACTTGCGGAATCTCGTAACGGCCTTTATAAATACGTAAACCTGGCTTAGATACACGCTCAATACGTTCAATTACAGGACGTCCTGCATAATATTTAAGAGCAATGTTTAAAACGGGTTTTGCAGACTCACCAGTAATTTCAAAGCTATCAATATAACCTTCGTCTTTTAATACGTTAGCGATTGCAACTTTCAATTTTGAAGAAGGCATTGTTACACCAGGCTTCTGTACTGCTTGCGCATTACGAATTCTAGTTAGCATGTCTGCGATTGGATCGGTAAAACTCATAAATTCTCCTAATCTGTCTTATTACCAGCTGGCTTTTGTGACGCCCGGAATTTCACCTCTAAAGGCGATCTCACGGATTTTTGCGCGGCCCAATCCAAACTTACGGAATGTTCCACGTGGACGTCCAGTCAACGCACAACGATTGCGCTGGCGAATGGGGCTTGCATTGCGGGGTAAAGCTTGCATCTTTAAACGAGCATCATAACGCTCTTCCTCTGACTTAGAGGTATCTTCGATGGTTGCTTTTAATTCAGCACGTTTAACAGCATATTTAGCTACTAACCTGCTGCGCTTTTTTTCACGTTCAATTAATGACATTTTTGCCACGATAACCCCTTAGTTACGGAATGGGAATTTAAAAGCCGCTAATAAAGCTTTTGCTTCATCATCGGTTTTAGCGGTTGTTGTAATACTGATATTTAACCCACGGAGAGCATCAATCTTGTCGTACTCAATTTCTGGGAAAATAATCTGCTCTTTAACACCGATGTTGTAGTTACCACGGCCATCAAAGGCTTTTCCTGAAACACCACGGAAATCGCGTACGCGGGGTAAAGCAACAGTAATAAAACGATCTAAGAACTCAAACATTCTTTGTCCGCGCAATGTAACCATTGCACCAAGAGGATAACCTTGACGAATTTTAAATCCTGCAATCGCTTTTCTTGCTTTTGTAACTACTGGCTTTTGTCCAGCTAATTTAGTTAGATCACCAACAGCATGCTCGATTACTTTTTTGTCTGCAATTGCCTCACCCAAACCCATATTTAATGTGATTTTGGTGATGCGTGGCACTTCCATTACTGACTTGTAACCAAATTTTTCAGTTAACTCGCCAACAACTTTATTTGTGTAATGGTCTTGTAGTCTTGTTGTCATTTATATTCCCCTTAAGCTGTCAAGGTGGCGCCAGTGGTTTTAAGGAAGCGGACTTTTTTTCCGTCAACTTCTTTAATACCAACACGAGATGGCTTGCCATCTGCATCAACTAAAGCCACATTTGATATCTGAATCGGCATTGTTTTATCAATCACGCCACCAGTTACACCAGTCGCTGGATTAGGTTTAACATTCTTTTTGTATTGGTTCACGCCGTCAACTAGGATCTTGTCGCCTAGCATCGCGCTTACAGTACCTTTTTTACCTTTGTCGCGACCAGTAATAACAACTACTTGATCACCTGTACGAATCTTTTTCATCGTCTCTCCTTAGATAACTTCAGGGGCTAAAGAAACAATCTTCATGAAGCGCTCTGTACGCAACTCACGCGTTACAGGCCCGAAGATACGTGTGCCAATAGGCTCTAGTTTTGCATTTAACAAAACTGCTGCATTAGCATCAAATTTGATTAGGGATCCATCAGGGCGACGAACACCTTTTGCAGTTCTAACTACAACAGCATTGTAGATATCACCTTTTTTAACGCGGCCTCTTGGAGCTGCGGATTTCACAGTAACTTTAATTACATCACCAATGCTTGCGTAACGGCGTTTAGAACCACCTAACACCTTGATACACATTACTTCACTGGCGCCAGTATTATCTGCGACCTGTAGTCTGCTTTCAGTTTGAATCATTTTCTATTCCCCAACTTAAATGCCATAGGCAATCAGTCTTGGTTCCGTTAAAGGCCTCACCTTAAAGAAGAATTCTTGTTTGGCTAAACCTGGATTAAAAACTAACCTTTAATTCGCAATTTCTATTTAAAACTGCGAAGCCCTCTAATATAACAAGATTGCAAATTATATGCAATCTTTTTTTTAAAAATTTACAGGCCTTTGTTTTCTTGAACTAAACGTGTCACAACCCAAGATTTTGTTCTTGAGAGTGGACGTGATTCAGAAATCTCAACCGTATCACCAATTTTTAACTGATCTGTTTCATCATGAGCATGATATTTTTTAGACATTGAGTAGTATTTACCATACAACTCATGCTTAACTTTTCTCTCAATCAAAACTGTTACAGTTTTTTGCATTTTGTCGCTAACAACTTTGCCAACTAAAGTGCGTTTTAAGGATTTTGTTGTATCGTTCATTTTCCTGCCGCTTTCTGTGTCAATGCAGTTTTCACACGAGCGATATCACGTTTTACTTTGCCGAGTTGGCTAGTATCTTGTAATTGCTGTGTTCCTTTTTGCATACGTAATTTAAACAGAGCCTTAAGCAATTCAGATAACTCATTATTTAACCCGATTGCATCCTTGGTCATCAATTCTTTCATTTCCATAATCATTCTCCAGCTTAAGAGCCAATTTGACGTATTACGAATGATGTCTGTAACGGAAGCTTAGCTGCGGCTAATCTAAAAGCCTCACGTGCTAAAGTTTCATCAACACCGTCCATTTCATACAAAACTTTTCCTGGCTGAATTTCAGCTACGTAATACTCAGGATTACCTTTACCATTACCCATACGAACTTCTGCAGGCTTAGTTGAAATCGGCTTGTCTGGGAAAATTCTGATCCAAATACGACCACCACGTTTAATGTGACGAGTCATAGCACGACGAGCTGCTTCAATTTGGCGAGCGGTCAAACGACCACGCACCATTGCCTTTAAACCAAATTCACCAAACGAAACTGCATTACCACGTGTGGCTTTACCAGTGTTACGGCCTTTTTGTTCTTTACGGTATTTACGACGTTTAGGTTGTAACATATTTATTCTCCTGCCTTAGGTGCATCTTCAGGCTTCACAACTTTACGAACCCTCTTAACTGCTGCTTTTACTTCTGGCTTATCGCCTTCAGCTCCCTCAGCCTTACGAGGACCACGTGGTGCACGACGTGATTTCTTATCATCATCAGCCTCTGGCTGCGCTGGAACTGCTGGTATTACAACGTTGTTACCTAAAGTATCGCCTTTGTAAACCCATACTTTAACGCCAATAATTCCGTACGTTGTTTCAGCTTCAGAAGTTGCGTAATCAATATCTGCCTTCAATGTATGAAGTGGAACGCGACCTTCACGATACCATTCACGACGAGCAATCTCAGCACCATTTAAACGACCTGAACTCATGATCTTAATACCTTGAGCTCCAAGACGCATTGCACTTTGCATTGCACGCTTCATTGCGCGGCGGAACATAATACGTTTTTCTAATTGCTGTGTAATTGAGTCAGCAATTAACTGTGCATCAATTTCAGGCTTACGAATTTCTTCGATATTGACGTGCACTGGAACACCCATACGCTTTTGGAGTTCTTTACGGAGCACTTCTATATCTTCGCCTTTTTTACCAATTACAACACCAGGACGTGAACTTAAAATTGTAATTTTTGCATTCTTTGCAGGGCGCTCAATAATTACTTTACTAACAGAAGCATTTTTTAACTTCTTCTTTAAGTAATTACGTACTTCGATATCTTCTTGGAGCATACCAGCAAAGTCTGTATTACCAGCGTACCAGCGTGAAGTCCAGTTGCGAGTTACCGCAAGACGGAAACCATTGGGATTAATCTTTTGACCCATGACTCTTCCTTAATTACTCAAAGTCACAGTAATGTGACAAGTTTGTTTTTCAATTTTGTTACCGCGGCCTTTTGCTCTAGCAGTAAAACGCTTTAGCGATGTTGCCTTGTCGACAGTAACAGCTTTAACTTTTAATTCATCAATATCAATACCGCTATTGTGTTCTGCATTAGCAATTGCAGACTCAACAACTTTTTTCATAATGAATGCAGCTTTTTTAGGACTGAAAGTTAGAATGTTAATTGCTCTCGCAATTGGTAGTCCACGAATTTGATCTGCAACAAGACGAGTCTTTTGCGCACTAATTCTGGCACTACGGTGAATGGCTTTAGTTTCCATCATATCCCCTTACTTCTTAGCTTTCTTGTCGGCTGCGTGACCTTTAAAAGTTCTAGTCAACGCAAATTCACCGAGTTTATGACCAACCATGTTCTCTGAAACATAAACCGGCACATGTTGACGGCCGTTATGTACAGCAATCGTCAACCCGATAAACTCAGGAAGAATGGTTGAACGTCTTGACCATGTTTTAATGGGCTTTTTGTCTTTAATGGCAACAGCTGTTTCAACCTTTTTTACTAGGTTGGCATCACAGAATGGGCCTTTTTTTGCTGAACGAGTCATTTAAATTTCCTCAATCGATTAACGTTTTTGACGACGCTGAACGATCATTGTCGTAGTGCGTTTATTGCGTCTTGTACGATAACCCTTAGTCGGGGTTCCCCATGGAGAAACAGGTACACGACCTTCCCCAGTTCTACCTTCACCACCACCGTGTGGATGGTCAACCGGGTTCATCGCTACACCGCGAACAGTTGGACGAATACCACGCCAACGATTTGCACCAGCTTTACCGATTTGACGCAATGAATGTTCTTCATTACCCACTTCGCCGATTGTTGCTCTGCATTCAATATGAACGCGTCTTACTTCACCAGATCTCAAACGAACCTGAGCGTAAATGCCTTCACGAGCTAGTAGAACAGCTGAACCACCTGCTGAACGAGCAATTTGAGCACCCTTACCAGGCAACATTTCTACACAGTGGATCGTGCTACCTACCGGAATATTACGAATAGGTAAATTATTACCAGCTTTAATCGGAGCTTCTGATCCACTCATGATTGGCTGGCCTTGAACCATCCCTTTAGCGGCAATAATGTAGCGTCTTTCACCATCTGCAAACAATAAAAGTGCAAGGTTCGCAGTACGGTTTGGATCGTATTCTAAACGTTCAATTTTTGCTGGAATACCATCTTTATCATTACGCTTAAAATCAACAACACGGTAATGGTGCTTATGTCCACCGCCTTTATGGCGAGTAGTAATATGACCATTGTTATTTCTACCAGCATTTTGAATCTGTGGCTCTAATAACGGTGCGAATGGTTTACCCTTATGTAAATCTGGGTTAACCAGTTTCACCATGGAACGACGTCCAGGTGAGGTTGGTTTTGTCTTGATCAGTGCCATATTATTTGACCTCCGTCTCAAAATTGATTTCTTGACCTGGCTTCAACGAGACGTAAGCTTTCTTGACGTGATTACGACGCCCTTCGAATCTACCAAATTTCTTAGCTTTACCTTTTTGAATTACGACTTGCACAGACTTCACTTCAACCTTAAAGAGCAACTCTACCGCTCCCTTGATTTCAAGTTTGTTTGCATCGCGCGCAACTTCAAATACTACTTGTTCATTTTTCTCTGCAACCATTGTTGCTTTTTCAGAGATAACTGGTCCAAGTAGAATACTTAAAAGGCGATGTTCGTTTTTACGAGTTTGCATCATTTGAGCATCTCCTCAATTTGAGCGATCGCTGTCTTTCCAACCAAAATATTTTGGTAATGAACTAAAGACAATGGATCTGCGTGTTGCGCCTCTACGATTGAAATCTTGTGTAAGTTACGTGAAGCAAGATAAAGATTTTCATCAACCTTGTCCAAAATAATTAACACTGACTCTAATCCCATGGCCTTAACTTTTTCAGCCAACAATTTTGTTTTTGGCGCTTCTAAGTTAAAACCGTCAACAACATTTAAACGACCTTCTCTTGCTAACTGAGAGAAAATTGAGCGCATACCGGCTCTGTACATTTTCTTGTTTACTTTGTGACTGAAGTTTTCTTCTGGTGAGTTCGGGAATATACGTCCACCGCCACGCCACAATGGAGAAGAAGACATACCAGCACGAGCACGGCCAGTACCTTTTTGTTTCCATGGTTTTTTGGTAGTGTGATGAACTTGTTCACGATCTTTCTGAGCGCGGTTACCACTTCTTGCGTTGGCTTGATAAGCCACAACAACTTGGTGAACCAATGCTTCGTTGTACTCGCGTTCAAATACTTCAGCTGAAGCAGATACTGCTTCTCCGATTTTTCCGTTTGCTTCTAGGAGCTTAAGTTCCATGATGGCCCCTTATTAAGATTTTGCCGCTGGCGTTTTAATGGCCGGCGTAACAATAACTTTTCCACCACGTGAACCAGGAACGGCACCTTTAACTAAAAGGAGCTGTCTCTCTGAATCGACGCGGGCTATTTCCAAATTTTGTACAGTACGTGTAACGTCACCTAAATGACCTGTCATGCGTTTACCTGGAAAAACACGACCAGGATCTTGCGCCATACCGATTGAACCAGGTACGTTGTGCGACCTTGAGTTACCATGACTGGCACG
>CAISYI010000141.1 GCA_903889595.1 uncultured beta proteobacterium | reverse complement strand
CTCTGGCACCTCAGTAAGATGCCAGGATTTGAGATGGCGCAGCGTGACTTTACTAGAGCGAAGCATTCTCGTAGCGCTGAGTTAGGCGAACTCAATGCGGATTCACTGCTACCCATTTCCAAAAAACCAGAAGAAATTCAATTATTGGTGTGTGGCGGACCTGGCACACACACCGTATATCTCCCTAGCTTTGGTAACTCAAGAGCAGTCTCCCGGCTCGTCGAAAACTAATCTCCACTCTTTTTAGATGCCGGCCAAGAGGCGGGTAAATTAATTTTTCTGCTCGTTGGTGGTCCTTGAATATGATTCCCCATATACGCTCTTGATTGATTACGCCCAGGATCACCAGCGACAATAATTTCGACCATACTTGGATGAATAATCACATTGAGCAGGCGCTCTGGATCATCTGATAAATGATATTCCTCGGGAAGAATCCCCCCATCCACTAAATTTTTCAAACTAAAGGTGGGTGTACTTGTCATCTTCGCATAGTGTGTTATCTTCTGTGCACTCACTTTAATATGCTCATATAAATACTGCCTGACTTGATCCTTGGTCCATTCATTAGCAATCACTTTTGCCACACTAGGACTCGACACAATCAAAGGATTCCACATACCCGTTTTAAATCCAGTGTGGGCCCAGTAGGTGAAGCTACTTCCGACCAAATCAGCCCATTGTTGGACATGATCAATGGCACGGTCGCCCGCGCTATAAATCGGGGAAGAAATACTTACCACGCTATGTACAGTCACAATATTTTCTGTTGATTTAAAGCCACGATCTTCCGCATAGGTAGGCCAACCAAATTCGCGGGCACTATCTTCATCTTCTGCCATAGCGACTAAAAAGCTTTGCCCAATACTACCTTTGTCACCAGCTCCTGGAGGAATCCGATAACCACAAATATTACGAAGGTACATTCTGACAAAACGACCAATGCTCGTATTGGACTTGCGACCAAAACGCATCATACCCTGGCCAAAATTAAAGTCTAGCTCTTTGATAATCGGACCACCAATAATGACAACGGGCTCCCAACCAGGGGTTGATCCACAATCTTGAATTCTGAAAACCGGATCACTCATGGCTTCAATAATAGCAATCAAGATCGGCATGTATTCTGGTTTACATCCTGACATAACCCCAGTCACTGCAATCGACTCAATCGAAGCTTCTCTACCCTCTTGCGGCAAGACGGCAATGACTTCTTCGGGTAATCGATCAGTAAATGATAAGAACGCTTCTACTCTTTGTTTGGTAGGAGGAATAATAGGCAGTCCATCGGTCCACATCTTTTGGTAAAAGTAATCTTGTACTTCATCTAAAGTGCCAGAAAAAACAACCTTTTTAATATCGGGTTGCTCATCCTCATTTTCTAAAGTTTGAATATTACCGATCAAGCCTTCTAATAAACCTGGCGCTAAAGACTCTTCTACTTTACGCATTAATTCAGCTTCACTATCTACCATGGGTGCACCGGGATATACCCCAATCGCCAAGGGCACGCCTAAACCTTTTGAGACCACTTCAGCTTGCTTTAAAAAGCCAGAGCCAATAATCGAGGCAGTTGGAATGCCTAATTTCTCAATGAGAGCTGCTGCCCGCAACACGGCGGGAGTACAGCTACCTCAGGCACCTATGCCGACAATGGCAGCATCAGCTTTAAAGTGTTTTAATTTATCGGCAATGGTCGCTGTAACTTGATGTTCACGCGCACCGTGAAAATTACCAATTTCTGTATAGGGCACAAACTGTACGTTCGGGAATCTTTTTTTAATATATTCACGCACGAGTGGGTAAATCACTTCACCACGAAAAATCACATCCCATAATTCGACAATCACTTTGCCATTTAAATCAGGAATACGCTTAGCTGCTAGTGTCTTTTTTACAGCACGTTTAGATATAGGCCAAACCACATCATATTTTGGTTCTTGTTGATCACTCATTTATTTTGTCTCCAGTTCTAAAATTTCTATAACCCTGCTTGTTTAACAATGCGGTTATATTTGTCCATCTCTTTTTTCAAAAAAACATTAAATTCATTAGGTTTATTGCCAACCACAGTCATACCCTCTTGACTGAGCTTCTCTTTTACCTTTGGTGTATTGAGAGCCACGATGATGGCTTGATTTACTTTGTCTAAAGTCTCTTTTGGGATCGTTGAAGGAGCCAATACTCCATACCAATTCATCATGTCAAAACCTGGTAATTCCTCAGCAATAGCGGGTAAATCAGGATCAAGACTAGATCGCTGTGGACTAGTCACGGCTAGGGCGCGAATCGATCCCTCAGCGATGAGTGGTTTTGCTTGAAGGATATTCATAAAATACACTGGCACGATCCCGCCCATTAAATCAATCACAGCTGGGCCTGCTCCCTTATAAGGGATATGCAACATTTTTGTACCCGCTTCTAAATTAAATAGTTCAGCTGTTAAGTGGGGTAATGACCCCATACCAGCAGAAGCATAATTAAATTGGTCTGGCTTAGATTTGACGAGATTAATTAACTCTCGGGTATTTTTCACTTTTAAAGAAGGATTCACCACTAGGACTAAGGGGCCGGAAGCTAACATCGTTACCCCGGTTAAATCTTTCTTTTGATCAAACGGTAGGTTGGGATAGATAGATGGGTTAGCAGAGAAACCGGCAGGCACAACTAATAATGTAAAACCGTCGCCAGCAGCTTTGGCAACAAAGGCAGAGCCAATGGAACCGTTTGCACCATTACGATTTTCAACCACTACTGGTTGTTGAAGTAACTCCCCCACTTTCTGACTAATTGCTCTAGCAATAATATCTGTGCCGCCACCGGGTGGATAAGGCACAATTATTTTAATAATCCCAGAATTTGGGGAATTTAAATTATTGCTGGAGTTTTGAGCATTGGCTGAGATGCTTAGGCAAAAGAAAAACGCGAAGCAAATAGATTGACTCAATTTGATCAAATCAGAAATAGAAAATTTTCCTACTACGGTTTGCATGTCTCAAAGATATTTATTATTTATTTTGATTTATCTTAACTCATTTATGATGGAAGATGAAAAAAATCTGTTTCAGAGTAATTAAATGATTCAGATAAAAAAAATTAATGGAGATTTACTTTCAATGCACAATTGTTTGGTTTTAAAAAGACTTCTTTTATTACTCTTTGCTCTATTCATTGCTTCTTCAAGCTGGATAGCTCATGCATCCAACTATCCTAATAAAACAATTCGTCTGATCGTACCGTTTGAACCTGGTGGTAGCTCTGACATTACCGCACGTATCGTTGCTGAAGAAATGCGAAAAATTCTAGGTCAAACAATCATTGTGGAAAATTTGGGCGGAGTTGGGGGTAGTCGTGGCTCAGAAGTCGTTGCAAAAGCGAATCCCGATGGCTACATTTTATTATGGGGCAATGTTGCACCGATTGCGATTAACCAACATCTTTATAAAAACTTAAATTATGATTCCCAAAAAAACTTAACGGCAATCAGTTTAGGCACCATCTTTCCTAATGTTTTAGTAGTCCAGCCTGGCCTTAAATCCAATACATTTTTATCCTTCATTGCCCAAAGTAAAAAAGATTACAGCAACCTAACCTACGCTTCCGCTGGCAATGGCAGCTCAACTCATTTAGCGAGTGCTTGGCTTAATGATTTGCTGGGTTCAAAATGGTTACACGTGCCATTTAAAGGAGGCGGTCCAGCATTACTAGCCATTGCATCTGGTCAAGTCGATTTTTACTTTAGTGCTATCCCCTCAGCATTACCATTTATTAAAGCTGGAAAAGTGTTTGCGCTTGCCACAACTGGTAAAGTTCGCGACCCTTCGTTACCTAATGTGCCGACGGTTGCTGAACAAGGCTTCCCTCAATTTGAAGTAATTAATTGGAATGGTTTATTTGCACCAGCCAATACTCCACCCGAAATTATTCAACAACTAAGTAAAGCAATCCTGGATGCTCTTGCATCTCCTACAGTAAAAGAAAAACTTGCAGCGCAGGGTGCTATGACACAGCCAATGAAGCCACAAGAGTTTAGTAAATTTATTGCAGAAGAATCGATTAAGTGGGAAAAATTAGTCAAACTAGCCAATGCTTCAATTGAGTAATCGCCATAAAAATCAAACAAGATTAAATGAATAAAATTACCACAGACCCTCTACTAAATACGATTGTAGATTTCGTTTACTCAGAAAACTCTTTTTCTGACAACGCCTATAAAATTGCTAAATACTGCCTATGGGATTCAATTTCCTGCGCTCTGTCTTCTTTAAATGAAGCGGATTGTTTAAGATTATTAGGTCCTTATGTAGAAGGTACGATTGTGCCAAATGGTGTGCCAGTTTTTGGTACTAATCATCGTCTTGACCCAATGAAAGCAGCCTTTGATATGTGCGCGATGACTCGGTGGATGGACTTTAACGATACCTCTTTTGCGGGTGGACACCCATCTGACTCGATTGGCGCCGTCCTATCAGTTTCTTATTTTAGAAGCCAACAGCTAAAAGTACTAGGTTTACCAGAACTTACTATGCAAGATGTCTTACATGGAATCATTCAGGCTTATGAAATTCAAGGGATGATTTCGTTTGCAAATAAATTTGATCAACCCAGTGTCGCGCTCGACCATGTCATAGCTGTAAAAATTGCCGCATCAGCCGTTGTCACCAAACTTCTTGGTGGTTCCAAAGAAATGGCTCTCGCTACGCTTGGCAATGTCTTCATGGACGGTGGGACATTAAATGCTTATCGCCATGTTCCTAATGCCGGTCCACGAAAAAGTTGGGCGGGAGCTGACGCGGCGAGCAGATCTGTATGGCATGCGTTCAATGCTATAAAAGGTGAGCCTGGTTATCAAACTCCCTTAAGTGATCCTAAATGGGGGTTTGAAAAAGTTTTTTATGAGGGCAAGAAAATCATCATCTCCGAATCACTAGGAAGTTTTGTCCTTGAAAATATTATTTTCAAATTCTATCCCTGTCAAAGAAATGTCTCGACTGCATTAGAAGCTGCGATTCAACTGCATCCTTGGCTTAAAAATTGCTTCGAACAAGTAAAAAAGATTACGATTTTTTCTCATGACGAGGCGATTCGCAGAACAGATAAAAAAGGGCCTTTGACTACGAGGGCCGCGCGTGATCACTGCATGCAATATATAGTAGCTATTGGGTTATTAAAGGGTCAACTAACTCTAGATGATTATTTAGACGAGACAGCAAATAATCCATTGATTGATTCTTTAAGAGAAAAAATGGTTTTAATTGAAAATCCTAACTTCAGTAAAAACCATCACGATATACAGATTCGAAGCTGTGCCAATGCTATTCAAATTGAATTAGTAGATGGCAGTCTTTCTGAGTTGATTCAAGTTGATTTTCCACTAGGTGATCCTATCCATCGAGATAGAGTTGAAAATGCGATTGTCGATAAATTTCAGGTATTGAGTAGCCCTGTTTGGGATGAGGAACGAAGAAATCAAGTAATGGAATTGATCATCAATGACAGTTCTTTTTTAAAAACCTCAGTTACTGAATGGATGAATACTTTACAAAATTGATAAATCATTAAACTCATTTCATTTATTTCATAATGTGGAAAGTCAATATGCTAGGCTAGTTATAGGGGTAAAAAATACATAACTAATCTGGAGCTGTGAATGACTTTCCAAACATCTGAAAGATTTCTATACCAAGGCAAGCAGTTATTTAGTAATGACCAACCACTCTCCCATCATCCTAATGTCCCTAAATTTGTATCAGTTACAACCATGTGTAGAAGAGGATATAACGGTACATGGAATATTGCAGATAGTAAATTATATTTAACTGAGTTAGATGCCAATATCCAACATCCAACTCGCCTAAAGAAAAGACGAGTCAGAATGCTCAATGAAAAATGGCTTGAGCTTGAATCTGAACCATGGGTTATTTACAAAGATGTACTAGAACCATTGGTTATTAAGGTTAAATTATTAGATATCTTTCCCAAAGCAATTAACGGCCAACTATTTGCCGATTGGTTTAGCGGCGAGATCAATTTTGGTCAAGGTAAGGGCATTGATCAAGGCATGACAAACTCTTTCAAGAAATACCTTACTCTTAGCTTTTTAAAAGGAGTTTTAGTCAACGAAGCTTTTCGACACCATAAAGAAGTGTTTCCGCCAAAATCAATTGAAGAAGTAAGAGCAAGTTTTCAAAAATCTCCCCGTGCTGGAAGACTTCTAAATCAAATTGAAGAATAAAAATGGTGGTTTAAAGAATGAAGAAAATATCCAGTTTTAATCTTTAAACTAGGGAAAATACTAACTCCACTGTAAATAAGAGGCTCTTGTGGCAAGCTCCAAAAATCGTTTCCTATTTAAAAAAATTTGTATCATAATAAATAAATAATTACATTACAAAAACGAGACAAATAATGAACCATAAAATAGTTGTTCTATTTTTACTTGGGTTATTGCAACTCAATTCTTTTGCCCAAACCACTCCTTGGACTCCGAACAAACCCGTTCGATTAATCATTCCTCAGGTAGCCGGGGGTGGAGCTGACGCAATTGGCAGAACTATTGGTCAAGCTTTATCTGAAAAAATTGGCCAGCCCGTCATTGTGGATAATAAACCTGGTATTAATGGTGGTTTAGGCGTTGATGTCCTCATGAACTCACCAGCGGATGGTTACAATTTAATCTTGGTCTATACCTCCTTAATGGCTATTAATCCAGCTGTTTATGAAAAGCTCTCTTATAGCCCTTTAAAAGACCTCAAGCCCTTAGGTTCAGTTTGCGAAGTTCCCCTTGTCATGATTGCAAGCTCAAAAGTTCCTGCAAACAATATGCCTGAATTTAT
>CAISYI010000140.1 GCA_903889595.1 uncultured beta proteobacterium | reverse complement strand
GCTATGGTTTCGGTTTAAGCGCATAATAATCTATACGTAAAAAGGAGTCTTTCATGTTACTTACAGCTGTATTAAGCCCTGCTGAAGAAGGGGGTTACGTTGCTTTAAATCCTGAAACAAGTACAACTACTCAAGGTGAAACCATTGATGAGGCAATTGCTAATTTAAAAGAAGCTACTACCCTTTATTTAGAAGAATTTCCCATGACTTTTAATGTACATCCATTGGTCACAACTTTTGACGTAGCTCATGCCTAAATTCCCTGGGCTTTCTGGCAAAGATATTGTTCGCGCATTAGAAAAATTAGGCTTTCAAGAAGCAAGGTAATCTGGAAGTCATATTATGATGAAACATGGGAAAAAGGGATGCGTGGTTCCAAACCACAAAGAGGTTAAAGTTTGAACCGTCAATGGTGTGTTACGCTAAGCAGAAATTTCAGCAGATTATTTTCAAAAAGCTCTTTTTAGACTAATGATGTTTTAAATAGAGCTTCTTTCACTTGCTCAGCGAGTTTTAATAGCGCAACTTAATTAATAGTTGAATAGTCTAGCTAAAATGAATCTGTTTAACATTGATGTTATAAGGAATAGTATGGAACTTTTCAAAGCACTTGGTTTTAAATGGAACAGGTCATTAGTGCCTTCCGTGCTACCTATTCACTCACTCGATAGAGTAGCCTTCCGTTTTCATCGTATGTTGCCGGAGTTCGTTTGGGATGCTAGCGTTCTTGAAGGTAATCCATTTACCTTTCCAGAAGTCAAAACTTTACTAGATGGTGTGACCATTGGCGGACGTAAACTCTCAGATCAAGAGCAAGTTCTTAATCTTGCTACTAGCTCTAAGCACCTTTTGGCTCTGGTCAAGTCAAATCAGTTCATACTCAATAAAGCCACCTTCACAGAATTACACGGCCTTGTAGCTCGCAATGAAGCACTTGAATGGGGTCATTTCCGAGGCGAAGGTAATGAGACTGGTTACACTCCTGACGTAGGCCTTGGTGAATACGCTCGATACACGCCATTAGAAACATTGGCGGGAGCACCTGAGTTAAACCGTATCTTTACAAATGGACTAAATATCCTACAAAGTGAAGTACAACGACCCTTCGAAAAAGGAGCTGCCTTTTTTCTATTTGGCGCGTTACAACAATTTTTCTTTGATGGTAATAAGCGTACATCACGATTTATGATGAATGGCATACTAATGTCTGCTGGCATTGATGCAATAAGCGTCCCAGCAGCTAAGGCACAGCAATTCAATGAAAACATGGTTCGATTTTATCTAGAAAAAGATGCTACAGAGATGATAGCGTTTCTGATAGGTTGCCACCCAGATGCTGAAAAAATTTACGAAATAAATTCAAATCTTTCAAGGAACTAAATTTTGTATTCGAGTTGTATTTAATTCGAACAAATACTTTACGTTTTTAAATTCATTGTCAAGGGTAGTAAATGCCAATATTAACTATTTCACTCAGAAAAAAAATGACTCTTACATAAGAAACTCTTCATTTCCTGGGGATTAAGCCTTGCTAAAAAATTGAATACACTTTGGATAAAACATTCTAATTAACCTGGAAATTCATCATGAAGAAATTACCAAAAATTGGAATATGCACTTCTCAAATAGAAATTACAAAGGTTTCATCACAAGGTTTTTGGCTTCTGTTACAAAATGAAGAATTGTTTCTTTCTTTTGAGAATTTCCCTTGGTTTAAAGATGTAACTATTAAAGAACTCTGTGAAGTAGAATGGCCATCTGAAAATCATATCTATTGGCCAAACTTAGATATTGACTTATCTATAGATTCAATCAAAGACCCTGCAGCTTTTCCTCTAAAGTACAAAAGTTAAATATCCTACCCCTGTGCTCTCGGTAATTCCTTCACATGAAACGGCATTAAGGTATCAATCTCCTCAACTGATTGTGTTTTCACATCCCACTTAAAGAAACTCAGTACCATCTTGTCTTTGGTAAAGTCCACTAAAGTAAAACCATGCTGTTCAATCGGTTTAATCTCTTCAGAAAAATCGAGCACTTGAGATGGTAGCGCTGGTGTTTTACGCCAACCTTGCGATGGCCAGCCACCTGGATAAGTACCACCTGTGCCGGAGAGCGCCACATTAATGGGATTCTTACTCAGGTCATGATTATTAGTGCGTTGCATTGATCCAAGAGCAATGGAATGCATATCACCACTAATCACCAAAGGAGTTCTTGCTTGATTACCAGAGAGTGCATTCATCATACGATCATGTTGTTTTAACCATCCTGGTTGCCAGTAGGGTTTTGGCGTAACAATACTGAGTTTTTTATCATCACCAAGTACGTCTGGATAAAATTCGCCCCACTTACCGGCGGACCAACCGGGAGGATTAGAGGGACAATGAATCAAGTTTTGAACATCATTACTTTTCGTGCGATTGACTAACCATTTTTCTACTTCGAGATCAACACACACTGCTGATGGTCCTGCTAAAGTTGCAGTTCTTCTTACGTCATACAAAAGAATTTCTGCCAAATTACCAAAGCGGATCGTGCCAAAACTTTCTGATACACCGCTAGGTCGATCGGCAGCATACGAATAAGGAAGGCCTTTAGGACGATTCGAATCGGCTAAGAATTCTGGGTAATACATGGACTGTGTTGCGCGAGCTAGCTGCAACATAAAATAAGACGGTGGAAAGGTAATGATTTCATCAAAGGCATCATCATTATCAAAATAGTCATGATCGTCTTGCAGGAAAAATACGGGGGTAGACCTAAAATCAGCACCGTAAACCGAAGCAATTTGTGGACCTACAGCTTTCTTCAAAACGGTCTCATTATCTGCGCCGAGAACTAGGCCAGCACGATCGAATTTGCCAGCAATCTTGATGGCTTGTTCCGTATTACCGCCATACCTCACCTTAGAAGTACTAGGAGAAAGCAAATCCCAATAAACATGATCACCATTCACAATGGTTGCTTGCGGTTTAAAACTCAGTGCTCTTCGAAGTAGACGATTTCTGACTTCGTTCGGTAAAAATCCAGCTGCTTCATGACCGCCGACACAGGAAATAAATAATGCTTTGAATTGACCAGGATTAGAGTCCTTGGCGGGGAAGGTGGTTAAATCCCAAGGCTGACATAATTGTGCGCCTTGTTGGCTTTTGAGACTCAATTGATACGTTTGAGCAGGCTTTAAATTCTTTGCAAAAAACTGCCAAAATTCTCCCTGCGTATCCGTCATTTTACCAACGAAAACCTGATTACCAATGCGTAAAATAGGAGGATTTTTCTGGGCTTGATTCAGAGATAATTTAATGAGAATTTCAGAGTCACTTACTGTAGGGAGAATATGTCTCACCTGGCCATGATCCCAATTTTTGTCAGACACTGGCTTTGCATTCGCCGAAGAAATCATTAAATCACTCGGTGCATTCACATAAAGAGCGGCTGCACTAGCGCCTTTTAGAAAATCTCTTCTTTCCATAGCAAATCCTTTGTCCTTTTTTTTATTAATCTCTATAGCAGTGCACAAGTTAATCTTATGATTGGATCTGCCCGTCTCTTGAACAATAGTCTACCCTAATTGCGAATGAATTAGCAATTACAGCTTTAGTCGTAAGCTCTATCTGTAGACGAATAATTAGGCTAAGAATCTTCTAAAAAGATTGATGTAATTGAGTATGTGCATCATTTGCACATACTGAGCCTCTTTCTATCTTTTTCCATCTGAAGTGATATTAGTCATTCAGGTCGGGATTATCAACAGATTGTTGCTTTGATTATTCATTATCAGCAATCTTTTCACTGCACTCTTTACAGTAAAACTGATGGTTAATTTCAAATGACTGCATACCAAGTTTTTTGATGCACTGATAGCAATATAAATTCGTTGAAGGAATAAATTTTCGCTCCGGAAAGTCTGAAATTTTCTCTACTATGTTGCCAGTACGAGTTACTTGTCCTTTTCCAAATACAAATTCCAAGGCCTTAACAATAAGACGGCATCGATAGACGTAATAGATTACTAAAACTCCAACTGAAAATTCTAAGGTGAATAGCCAATTTTTTTCAATCCAAGCAAACGCTAATAAACCGAGCAAATAAGCAATAAAAATGCCCAGTAATACTAAAAGATAAGGCCAGATTGCTACCAATATCAGGGCTTTAATAATGCTGCCTAAGAGACTATCAGGACTATTTTCATCCATGTCATCTGACATGATGCTTTCTTGGTACTTGAATGCTCCAGTCATAGGCAGTATCAATCAAAAGAGCGGCTTGTTTCGAAAGATATTGTGGGGATGGAATGATTCTGACTCGCCCTAAATCTAATCGGTCAGCATCCCAGCAGGTTTGGATGGTTTTATTAGTTGACACCTCTCCACCAGAATGATGTTTCATGGCATAACAAAGAGTGTCGAGTTGCTTTGGGGTTAACTGAAAAAAAGTCCCATGAATCCCGTGAGCAAATTCTGCAGCACGCTTACCGTGTAAAAGATCTCGATCCTCATCAAAACGACAACTATCATGGAGGAATCCAAATAGTTCAATCACTAACAAATCCGCCTTACGTATTGTGCCGATTGTTTTGCCGTGATGCAAGACACGAGCCCAATGATTGGCCCCATGGACACCATGCCAATTGAGCTTAAATTCACGTTTAATTAAAGCAACTAATCCTGAACGATCAAAGTCCATCGTTGAATATCCCTGAATGAAGTCTGATTCATTTTACTCTTGAGCTGCTGGCACTCAACTAAGTCAGTGGATAAAAGCCTCCGAAGCCTCAGGCTTTCCCTCAGGATTCTTGGTTTGCTTAGATACCAAATACTCCTTTGATTCTAAGGCCACGATTAAATACGCATCCATTGCTACTCTAAAGGCCTCATAACCTTCTTCTTTCACGAAAAGGTAAGTTAGACTGTAGATGAGATTATCTGCATCCTCACCATCCACAGTAATCGTATTAACCTCATTATGATCAACGATACGAAGTCCTCTCGTAAAGTCTGGTTTGTCGCTATCCACCCAACTCAGGTCGAGACGATCAATATCAAATCGTAAGCTACGAAATAAATTATTAATAGAAAAACGAGCACCGTTCAAAAATGTATAGTCACGCATGATTTCTCCTCT
>CAISYI010000139.1 GCA_903889595.1 uncultured beta proteobacterium | reverse complement strand
TATGAAGTCAGAATTTACCCGCAGGAAGATGCAAGCTGGGAAGAAAACCCACCGACGTTGACAGAATATATTCGGCGTGATTTACGCTGGTGTGAAGGGAATTTGCAGTATTTCAAGTTGCTCAACTTAGCAAATCTTCTGCCCGTGAATCGTATTCAGTTAGTGTTGGCGATTACGATGTTTTTTGGATCTCCCGCATGGATTGCCATGATCTTACTTTGTACCATTTCTATTAGCGCAAGTACAACGCCTGCAGCTTTAGTTAATGAAAATTATTTTTTGACCTTACTAATAGTCACCTTAATGATGTGGTATTTGCCTAAAACCACTGGTGCACTTGATGTTCTTTTGCGTGCTTCGAAAAGTAATACCTTTGGGGGGCGTTGGCGCTTTACGATCAGCCTATTACTTGAGATGGTGTTTTCTTTATTAATGACACCCATTACTTGGCTCAACCATACGATGTTCATAATACGTTTAGCATTTGGGAAAAAAGGTGGTTGGTCTGCGCAGTCCCGCGATGATCATTCAATTTCCGTACTAGATGCACTCCATCAATTTTGGCCACACACCATTCTTGGTACTGCGCTCACTAGTTTGTTATATTTAACGCACCCGGAGGCGCTCATCTTCGGCATGGTTTTTTTTGGTGGCCTCTTATTTGCAGTTCCTTTAGTGGTCGTCACATCTCAGCCTTGGCTTGGGCGTTTTATGATGGATCGGAAACTTTTATCTTTACCTGAGGAAATTGTGCCGCCAATGGAGTTAGCACCCTTGAAACTCAGTGCCCTTCAATTGAGTTCACCTAAGCTAAAGAATACTTAATGGGATTTTTGCACATCTACTACCGCGCGCTGAAGTTTTTGGGCTCAGACCAGCGCCTCGGATGGGGATTAGCATTTGCAAACGTGATTTTAGCTTGCGCCCTATTTGCAGAACCCATTTTATTCGGTAAGGTAATCGATGTTTTAACCCGCGTATCCATTTCCTCGCTACCAACAACTTGGGATTCAGTTTTACCTCTACTGACTATCTGGATTGGCTTTGGTCTTTTTACAATTGCTTGTTCCACTGTTATTGCTTTATTTTCAGATCGATTAGCGCACCACAGGCGCCATACCGTACTGAGGGAATATGTGGAACACGTGCTTCATTTACCATTGGCACAACTGACCAAAACGCATTCTGGTCGGCTAATGAAGATCATGCTTCAAGGGACCGATACCCTTTGGTGGCTCTGGCTGAGTTTTTTCCGAGAGAACCTTGGTGCGATTGTTTCGCTCATTATTTTGGTACCAGTAGCACTCTACATCAATTGGCGACTTGCATGTGTTCTGATCATACTGTGTCTTGTATTTGGATTTTTAACCCATTTTATTCTGCGTAAAACTCAGAGCCTTCAACAACAAATCGAAAGTAACCATTCTGATTTGGCTGAGCTCACATCAGATACCCTGAGCAATATTGCTTTAGTCCAAAGTTTTGCGCGTATTCAAATTGAACTCAGGTCCTTAAAAAAAATTAGCCAACGCGTATTGAGGGTTCAATTCCCGGTTTTGTATTGGTGGGCAGCTGTCACCGTTCTCACACGCTCTGCGACAACGATTAGCATCTTATGTATTATCGTTCTGGGGATTTGGCTGTTCACTCAATCGCTCATCACGATGGGTGAAATCGTCTCCTTTGTTGCCTTTGCTGGCATCATCATCAGTCGCCTTGAGCAGGTCGTCGCATTTGCAAATAAGCTAGCAACCGATGCGCCGCGATTAAGAGAGTTTTTTGAAGTTCTTGATACGAGTCCAGAAATTAAAGATCGTCATGATGCAATCGATCCAGGAAGGGTCGAGGGCTTGGTTGAATTTCATCAAGTTAGCTTTTCTTACAATTCGCAGCAAAAAGCCGTTGATCATTTGAGCTTTGCCATTAAGCCAGGGGAAACGATTGCTCTTGTGGGTGCTTCAGGCGCTGGTAAATCTTCAGCACTCAGCCTTCTTTATCGTGCTTTCGATCCACAGTCCGGTTTTATTACGATTGATGGAATAGATATTCGGGACTTTCAGCTGAGCGCACTGCGACGCAATATTGGCGTTGTCTTTCAAGAACCCCTTTTATTTAACCGCTCAATTGCGGACAACATCAGAATTGGTTCGCCGGATGCGAGCGACGTTGATGTTCGGCAAGCCTGTGCTCGAGCCCAAGCGTTAAATTTCATTGAACAGCAACCCGACGGCTTTAATACTCTCATCGGCGAGCGGGGGCGAACCCTCTCTGGTGGCGAACGTCAGCGCTTATCCATTGCTCGTGTGCTACTAAAAGATGCTCCTATTTTAATTTTAGATGAAGCTACCAGTGCCTTAGATACCTCAACGGAAGCAAGCTTACTTGATGCGTTAGCAGAAGTAATGCATACCCGCAGCACTCTGGTCATTGCCCATCGATTGAGTACTATTCGACAAGCCAATCATATTTTAGTAATGGATGCAGGTAAGGTGATTGAATCTGGTAGCTTTGATACCTTGTATCAAAAGGGCGGTCGATTTACTGAAATCATACGACAACAATATGGTCTAGCCGCTGATATAAAGAAGTTAGTTAAAAACATTGAAGTAAAAGGATAATTAATGAGTGGTTTTTCAACTGACTGGCTTAGTTTACGTGAACCCGTAGACCATCGATCACGCAATCTTGACCTACAAGCGCAAGTGCTTAGCTACCTTGAGAAAATCAAAACTGTATATCCTGGTTCGGTTCATATTACAGATTTAGGTTCTGGCACTGGCTCTAATTTACGCGCTTTAGCACCCCACATCAATTCGGTTCAATATTGGACTTTAGTAGATTATGATCTAACGCTTTTAAAAGCTGCTCGCTCTACCCTACTGGCTTGGGCTGATAGCGAAATAAATATACCTACGGGTGGATCTAATGTGAATCTATTAGACCCAATTAAACCCATATCGATCCTCAAACAGAGTAATACTATTGTCGTGAAATTCAAATGTGTAGATTTATTTAATGACTATCAAACTATCCTGAATGAACCTGCTGACCTGATTACTGCAGCGGCTTTCTTTGACCTTGTCGCACAGCCTTGGCTTACACAATTTTGTACTCATTTATCGAAGCCCCTCTATACAGTACTTACCTATGACGGCGTAGAAAAGTGGAGTCCATCTGAAGTAATTGATGCTGATATATTGAACGCTTTTCATCAACATCAACGAACCGATAAAGGCTTTGGTTCTGCCTTAGGACCAGCAGCAACACAATGTTTAGAAAACTTACTACGTGCGCAACATTTCACTACAATTTGCGCTCCCAGTCCTTGGATTTTAGATCATCACGACAGCGCTTTAATTGAACAGTTAGCCATTGGTTCTGCTAAGGCAGTTCGAGAAATAGGCTCTGTACCATTGTTTGAAGTTAATCAGTGGGAGCAGAGTAGGATACAAGCAAAGCGATGCGAAATCGGGCACATCGACTTTTTTTGCTACAAGGCTTAATTACCTAAAAGTTATTTAATGGTTCTTCGGTGAAATTTTCAGGTATTACTTAAAGCAATAAGATTTATTCTTCATTTAACCTTTTGTTTTATATGTTTTTTATCAACAATATTAGGTTGATTTTGTCCGATATTTGTATATAATTTAAAGACTATGAATACATTAGTAAATCATAAAATAACTCTTAATACGCTGATTACTCGGCGGATTAGTCGTAGCCAAGCCGATAAGGTTTGGACAGCGAGGGATTTTCTCGATCTGGGTAGTCGTAGTGCAGTAGATAAAACCTTACAGCGTCTTACCAATAAGGGTGACTTGCGCCGTATCGATCACGGCTTATACGACCGTCCGCGTGTTAATCCTTTAACCGGAAAAACAGTTCAGCCCAACTATCAAAATGTAATCTGGGCTATTTCTAGGCGGGATAGTGCGCGTATGCTAATTGATGGGATGACGGCCGCCAATGATCTAGGTCTAACCAATGCTATTCCAGGTAAGGTTATTATGCACACCGATGCCCGTATAAAGCCTATTCAAATTGGGAACCTCACCATTCAGTTCAAACTGACATCGCCTAGCAAGCTTATTTGGGCGGATCGACCTGCTATGCGTGTAGTTCAGGCTCTTCATTGGCTCAAGGATAGTATTAAAGAAAAAGATTCCACTGCCCAATATGAGATTAAAGCAACCCTATTCAAGATTTTCAATGACCCTAAAGCTGGTGCAAGCATTCAGCGGGATCTAAAAAAGAATCTGTCAAACCTACCCACTTGGATGCATCCCTTTGTTAAGGATATTTCTAAAGATCTATCCCAAATACCTAACTCTCAACCAACCGATTAAACATGAATAACAGTTTTCTTAAGATTCTTCAAACTATTACTCTTGTGCTTTGATATTGAGCATTTTTAAACGCTCAGCGTATCTAGTTTGCTCAGATTCCACAAAGGCTTTGAAGTGTTCTGGGCTATCTATCACAGGGTCTAAACCAATTTGAACAATGCTATCTTTCAC
>CAISYI010000138.1 GCA_903889595.1 uncultured beta proteobacterium | reverse complement strand
ATAGCTTGGGTCAATGATCCAGTGGCGGCAGCGATGATGCAAATTCAAGGATCAGGAAAAATCCAATTAGAAAATGGTCAAATGCTCAGGCTAGGCTTTGCCGGCACGAACAATCAACCCTACAAATCTATTGCCAATTGGTTAATTCAACAGCAAGAAATGACAACTTCTCAAGCGAGTATGCAAAATATTTCTAGCTGGGCAAAAAAAAATCCAGGGCGTGTCCAAGATCTTTTAAATGCTAATCCTAGATATGTTTTTTTTAAAATTAATTCAAGTGGATCAATGGAGGATGGACCAATTGGTGCTTTAGGTGAACCACTTACCGCACAAAGAAGTATTGCCGTAGATTGGCAATATATCCCTAAAGGATCTCCGGTTTTCTTAAGTACTTCAGACCCCAAAACTGGTAAAAAGATAGAAAGCTTAGTATTTGCTCAAGATACAGGGAGTGCTATTGTTGGACGTGTTCGCGCTGACTATTATTGGGGGTCTGGAGATCTTGCTGGAGAAAAAGCCGGAATGACAAAACAATCAGGTAGCATGTGGTTATTGGTGCCAAAAATTAAATAATTGTTAATGACAAAAGCTCAAATTCCTTTCATTCGCATACTCGGTTGCCTACTCAGCTTGATGTTGATGACCAGTTGTGCTCTTTCGCCTAAAGAGACCACTACTAATCTAGAAAATCAACGACCCATTCAGGACGTTCCACTAAAGCCGGAAATTAGAAAATTTTCTCAAATGATTTCTAAATCACTAGAGATTTCCGAGCAATCAGAAATCTCTAGTGATGAAGATGTCGAGGGTTGGTATTTATGGTCCTTAGCACCTAATAAAAAGAAAACCAAATACTATTTACATCATTACCATGGTAAAAATGTAATTCATGCTGATGCCCAATCAAGCGCCTCTGGCCTAATTGTTCCCCTTAAAGCAAGGGATATTCAGGGATATGATCTTCAGTGGACATGGAAAGCTTTAAAAAATATTCCTCTCTCAGACAACACACAAGGTCATGTTGATGACGCGCCGCTGCGAATCGTGTTGGGTTTTGAGGGCGATAAATCAACCCTTCCCTTAAAAGATCAACTCGCTTTTGATTTGGCGAAATTAATCAGTGGTCATGATTTACCTTACGCGACTTTAATGTATATTTGGTCAGAAAAAAATGGTAAGGAAGAAGTCATAACAAATAAACACATTAGTCGAATCAAAGCAATCGTAGTGGACTCAGGGAGCAAAGATTTAGGTGAGTGGCGAGTCCATCGTAGGTCAATCGAAGCCGATTTCAAAAAGGCTTATGGCGAAAACCCTGGAAAATTAATTGCTATCGGAATTATGACGGATACGGATAATACCAAAGACGAAGTGCAAGCAAAATATGGTGATATTGAATTTCAGCGCCGATCTAATCGCTAACAAGAGCTTGAATAATCAGCTTTCAATGAGAACTATAAAACTAAGCTAAAAATTGTTTTGCGAGTTGAACCCAGTAATTAGAGCCGATTGGTAATAAATTATCATTGAAATCGTAAGAAGGATTGTGCAAATCACAGGGGCCTAGGCCATGCCCTGATAACCGATGCTTACCATCACCATTGCCGAGGAACACATAACAGCCCGGCACTTTTTCCAGCATAAAGGCAAAATCCTCAGAGCCCATCGTGGGTTGCATTGTTTTAGTGAGATGTTCTTTACCAAAGGTTTCTTCAATCACCTTTGCTGCAAATGCTGATTCTTCAGGATGATTAATTAGGGGTGGGTAGTTTCGCTCAAAATCAATCTGAGCTTGGCAGTTATAAGTCTGCGCCACGCCATGAGCAATTTCTATTAGTCGCTTTTCGATTAAATCCAGTGTCGAGTTGGTAAAGGTTCGTACCGTACCGCCAAGCCAAGCGTCATCAGGAATGACATTCGTGGTGAAACCACCATGAATTTGAGTAATCGATAACACTGCAGCGTCAATTGGACTCTTATTGCGAGTAATAATACTTTGGAGGCCATTTGCTAATTGAGTCACCGCGTAAATTGGGTCTGCTCCATTATGTGGCAAGGCAGCGTGAGCACCCTTACCTTTCATGGAGATTTTAAATTCATTACTAGATGCCATTGCTGGTCCAGTGATAACGCCAAATTCACCCTCAGGCATACCGGGCCAATTATGTAAGCCAAATACAGCATCACAGGGGAATAATGAAAAAAGACCCTCTTGCATCATTTGACGCGCTCCACCACCACCTTCTTCAGCTGGCTGGAAAATTAAATATATGGTGCCCTTGAAATTGCGATGAGTAGAGAAATAATGAGCTGCACCCAGTAACATTGCAGTATGTCCGTCATGACCGCAGGCATGCATTGTGCCTTGATGGGTCGATGCATGCTCAAAAGTATTTTTTTCATGAATGGGTAAGGCATCCATATCGGCTCGCAGACCAATAGATTTTCCTGGGCCTAAATTTCCATCAACAATCCCAACTACACCGGTATTAGCAAGTCCAGTATGGGTTTTAATGCCCCAATTCGTCAGTTGTTTGACAACTAATTCTGCCGTGCGATATTCTTGAAACTTAAGTTCAGGATGTGCATGAATATCCCGGCGAATAGACTGTATTAATGCCTGCTGATCAATGAATTCTGCTTGAATTTTCATGCACTTAATTAATTAGTTATTTTTTTTATCATAGCCGAAAATTTTCTTTAGGGATAGACAATTTTGATGCTAGTAGCAATTCTAAGAGCTAAATACTAGTAAAATCAGTTACCTCAACAAATTTGTAAGCGATATAAATAATGAAAAAAAATGAGACTGGATTAAATGTAGAACTCCCAACAGTCGGGATTGTGGGTTTGGGTATTATGGGCGGCATCATGGCTGAAACGCTTCTACTGAACCAGTACCGTGTAGTGGGCTTTGATATTGAGAAAAGTGCTTGTGCTCGGCTTAAAAAAGCGGGTGGACAAGTTGCTAAATCCGTTGCGCTGGTGACTGAGCAAGCAGATGTATTAATTACGTCCTTAGCGACCAGTAACGCACTTCGATTGGTTTATCAAGAAATTGCAGCAACCTTGAAGGCCGTGCCTAAAAAGATCATCTTAGTTGAAACAAGCACGCTAGCCATGACAGATAAAGACTTTATTGCGCAGCAATTACCCAAAAAACAAGTTGCTTTATTAGACTGTCCTATTAGTGGCACGGCTGCCCGGATGAAGGATCGTGCTTGGACAATATTTGTCAGTGGCAAGAAGTCGAGTTGTAACGAAGTGCAACCAATTTTTAAATGTTTATCCGATAACTCACCTTATGTTGGTGAATACGGTAATGGCTTAAAAATGAAGTTTATCGCCAATCATTTAGTCGCTATTTATAATGTTGCCTGCGCTGAATCGGTTACATTTGCTAGAAAAATCGGCTTAGATCCCCAAGAGGTCTTAGATATTTTTGGCCCAAGTCCAGTCATTGGCACTGGGGTGATGAGACTTCGTACGCCCTTTATGATTAAGCGTGAATACAGTCCTCCGACCATGAAAGTCGAAGTATGGCAAAAAGATATGCAGGTGATTGGTGATTTAGCTAAGTCTGTCGGTTGTCCATTGCCTATTTTTAATGCAACTGCGCCAATTTATACTGCTGCGATGGCACAGGGACTTGCTTTGCAAGATACAGCATCCACTGCGGAGGTTTTAGGACAGATGGCAGGATTATTTTCTAAGTCGGAGACTATTAAGCCAAAAAGATCAGCGGCTAAACCGGTAGCAAAAAAAACACGTAAAGCTGTTGTCACAAAAACCTCTTAAGGGTAGGGAAAGTTTCAATTATGTTTAATCTAGATCAGTTAATTATTGAGGGTGATCGTGCTTTGCGTATTTTGAGCGGTGCTGTGCAGCTGACTAGACCAATGCCTAAACCCGCTCAAGATCCCTCTAACAATGCCCCGGACAATCAGTCTGAAACCAAAGTGAGTTTGGATGTTGCACCTCTTTCTGAACAAGAAAAAAAACACGCTGCGGGCTTGATGCGAGTCAATCACGTTGGCGAAGTTTGTGCGCAGGCTCTATATCAAGCACAACGCCTCACTTCAGTATCTCCGCATTTGCAATCTCAGCTCGCTCATGCAGCGAAAGAAGAGGAAGATCATTTAGTTTGGTGCGCGAAAAGACTCGAAGAGTTGGGTTCAAGGCCGAGCTTGTTAAATCCTATTTGGTTCGCTGGTTCTTTTGCTATTGGCACACTTGCGGGCTTAGCTGGTGATCAATGGAGTCTAGGTTTTGTGGTTGAGACAGAAAAACAGGTCGAAAATCATTTAAATAGTCATTTAGAAGCCTTGCCTTTGAATGATTTGGCTTCGAGAAGTATTGTTGAGCAAATGCGCATTGAAGAAATTGAGCACGGCAATATGGCCAGAAATTTGGGAGCGAAAGAATTACCTGAACCAATTACAAAAGTGATGGGTTTGATATCTCAAGTCATGACAAAAACGGCCTATTATTTGTAATTATTGTTTTTTTTGAGTATTCGTTTATTTGAAGAAACTAGTAGAAATTAGTAGAAACCATGACTTTCTCAATTAATACTTGAAGTGTGGATTGTAAGATACTGTTTAATATTATAAATTTTATATTTAACGCTTGAGAAATCATTTCTAAGCTCTTGTAATTACAAGAAAAAATAGTAGAAATTCCCTAAAACCCCTTGACCAGAACTTATTACGCCTTTAAAGTGGGAGAATGTGTCAAAAAGTGGGAAAAATAGCATGTTTCAGGGTGCGTCAGCGATCAATTTAGATGTGAAAGGACGGATGTTAGTACCGTCAAAGCATCGTGACGCCCTTAAAACCGAGAACGGCCTGCGTGCAACACTTACAAAAAACCCCGATGGTTGTCTAATGCTCTTCCCTCAAATCGAGTGGGAGAAGTTCAGTGAAAAAATTGCCAAGTTACCAATGGAAGCGCATTGGTGGCGAAGGATCTTTTTGGGGAACGCCAATGAGGTCGAAGTAGATGGTTCCGGCAGGATTTTGATTAGTCCCGAGTTGCGGTCTAGTGCGGGGATTGAAAAAGAAGTGATCTTGCTCGGTATGGGTTCGCACTTTGAAATTTGGGATGCTAATACGTATGCAGTGAAGGAGCAAATTGCTATCTCACAAGGTATGCCAGAAGCACTTCGTCAATTTAACTTTTAATGCGAGGACTCCATGAACATCAGTCATCGCCCGGTTTTACTGGATGAGGCAGTTACTGCTTTATTAGCGGGGCCGACTCATGTCAGTCCATTGTATTTAGACGGGACTTTTGGTCGGGGTGGTCACTCAAGAAAAATATTAGCTAACTTGCCACTTGATGGACGGTTAATAGCGATGGATAAAGATCCTCAGGCGATTGAGGAGGCGAGCAAGATTGAAGATGGTCGATTTAGGATTGTGCATGATTCATTTGCGAGTATGGAGGAATACCTTGAGCCTAGTAGTTTAGATGGCATCTTATTAGATTTAGGAATTAGTTCTCCACAAATTGATCAGGCGGAAAGAGGATTTTCATTTCGTATGGATGGTCCTTTGGACATGCGTATGAATAACAAGGAGGGGCAAAGTGCTCAAGAGTGGCTGGCTGTTGCCAGTGAGAAAGAACTACATAAGGTAATAAAAGAATATGGGGAAGAACGGTTTGCTCTATCGATTGCAAAGGCGATTGTTGCTAGCAGGGAGCAAGGCAACGTTATTGGGACCACACGACAACTCGCGTCGCTCGTGGCTAGTGTCGTCCGCTCGCGTGACTCAGAGCAAGACCCTGCAACGCGTACCTTTCAGGCTATACGGATTCATATCAACCAAGAACTTCACGACTTGGAAAAAGGATTAGATGTGGCCTTGAAACTTCTAAAAACGGGAGGCCGCTTGGTGGTGATTAGTTTTCACTCACTCGAGGACCGCATTGTGAAGCAGTTTATGCAGGGTCATAGCCGTGTAGAAGTACCTCGAGGATTACCCTTGAAAGAATCACAAATTCCAAAATCCCCGTTAAGACTGATTGCTAGGATTAAGCCATCTAGTAGTGAAATCAGTGCTAACCCAAGATCGCGCTCAGCGGTCATGCGAGTTGCTGAAAAAATTGGGGAGATGCGATGAACCGTGCATTAGTGGTTCTGATTTTAGCTCTGATGGGTAGTTCGCTTTTACTAGTGAATTCTCAACAAAAAACTCGCCAATTATTTATTGAAAAAAATCGATTAGAGATTCAACAACGCAAACTCAACCAAGAGTGGAATCGTCTCGAATACGAACAAAGAGAATTATCGAGATCAACTCGCATCATTGATATTGCCAAAAAACAATTGCACATGAATGATGCAAAGCAAGATAAGACTATTTATTTGAAGGAAAAAGAATGAGGACAGCGCGCCCATTACCTTCGTCTGAATTAGTCTTAAGACTACCTATGTGGCGGTCAAGAGTAGTCCTATTCTTGATGTTTGCAGCATTTTGTACTCTGATTGTTCGAGCATTTTGGATTCAAGGCGTTGGCAATGATTTTTATGCTGAAAAGGGCAATCGTGTAAAAAGAGTTATCGAGTTAAATGCGATTCGAGGAAAAATCTTTGATCGTAATGGCCAGGTATTAGCGACCAGTCTAGAAGCCAAGACTGTAATTGCTTATCCAGATATCGTGCCGGATGATTTAGAAAAATCAAAGGTTCTGGCTTTTGCTAAGTTGTTGGGTATGAGTGAGGCTGAGTTACGTAAGAAACTAGGGGAGTCCCGAAGCCAACTTTATTTAAGACGTCAAATTGAGCCAGATGTTGCCGCTAAGATTAAAGCCTTAGAAATTCCTGGCATTACTATAACTAGTGAATACCGCAGATACTATCCCGAGGGCGAGGCTGTAGCACATGTGGTTGGCTTTACAAATATAGAAGATATTGGACAGGAAGGGATGGAGTTATCCAATAACGCTTTACTCACTGGCAAAAGTGGTCAGCGTAACGTGGTAATTGATCGTCTTGGTCGTGTAGTGGATGACCTCGGTGGTTATATCCCATCTAGAAATGGCGAGGATTTACAACTTTCGATTGATAGCAAAATACAATCAATCGCTTACGAAGAAGTCAAAAAGGCAGTAGAGACACACCGAGCTAAAGCTGGGGGTGCGGTAGTGTTAGATGCGTTAACAGGTGAAATTTTAGCGCTAGCAAATTGGCCATCTTATAATCCAAATCGTCGAGGTAATTTGACAGGTGAACAACTTCGAAATCGGGTTCTAACAGATACCTTTGAGCCAGGTTCAACCATGAAGCCCATCACGATTGCTTTAGCACTTGAAAAGGGCATCGTCAAACCGAACACGATGATGCCGATTGGGCATCTACAAATTGGTAAAAAAGTGATTACTGATACCCATCCTTATGGTGTATTGAGTGTTGCACAAATTATTCAAAAATCAAGCAATATTGGTACAAGTCGCATTGCTTTACAAATGGAACCAGAAGACATGTGGGGCATGTTTCAAGCTGTTGGCTTTGGACAAGCTCCTAAAATTGGCTTTCCTGGTGCAGTAGCTGGACTCGTTAAGCCCTATGATAAATGGGGCAAGTTAGACCAAGCCAGTATGTCTTATGGATATAGTATTTCGACCTCTTTATTTCAGATTGCCAAAGCTTATACGATTTTTGTTCGTGATGGTGAATTGGCAACGCTCTCTATGAAAAAAGTGGATAAGCCAACGATAGGATCGCCCGTTATTTCACAAAAAGTAGCCTCGCAAGTAAGAGTAATGATGGAAACGGTTACACAAGAGGGTGGTACAGCGGTCAAAGCTCAAGTTGATGGATATCGTGTCGGTGGAAAAACAGGTACTGCACATAAATCGAATGGTAAAAAAGGTTACAGCTCAAATCGATACGATGCCTTTTTCGTGGGCATTGCGCCAATTAGTGCACCGAGAATAGTTGTGGCCGTAGTGATTGATGAACCGACTGTGGGTGGGCATTATGGTGGTGATGTAGCCGCACCTGTATTCTCAGCGGTGACACGTTCAGCCTTAAAAACATTAAACATTGCACCGGATGCAAATACAACTCAACTTGTCCAAAGCAACACAATTCAGCAGGTAAATTTTCAGAGATGAAATTGAATCCAAAAAATCTCTCTACGATTTTTGCTGATATAGAAAATACCCTATACAGTCAGGTTGATCGTACGGCGAATTTATTTGCAGACACTAGATTGTTAATGCCGGGAGATGTATTTTTGGCATATCCAGTCGGGTTTGGTAGAGGTTTAAGCGACAACCGAATGCATATTCCAGCCGCTTTAGAAAAAGGGGTTGCACTCGTTTTATATGATACTGAAAACTGGCTCGAGACAGAATTACTTTCTACTAGAGAAGTATTGGGTGATCCACGGTGTATCCCAGTCCCTAATCTAGGAAAAATAGCTAGTGAAATCGCGAATCGTTGGTACGGTAATCCTTCGGCAGAATTAGATGTCATTGGTGTTACTGGAACGAATGGTAAAACAACAATTACGCATTGGTTAGCTCAAGCCTTTGGCAAAACCCATTTAACTGCAATTGCTGGGACGATGGGTTATGGAAGTATTGATGATTTACATACAACAGGATTTACTACTCCTGATGCACCTAGAGTACAAAGAATGTTGGCAGAGTTGCGAGAGCAAAAATTTAAAACTGTAGCGATGGAAGTTTCCTCACATGCCCTTGATCAAGGTAGGGTGGATGGAGTTCTAATTCATACCGCTATATTTAGTAACTTAAGTCAGGACCATCTAGATTATCACCAAGATATGGTTGCTTATGAAGCAGCAAAATTTGATTTATTTAGAAGAACAAATTTAAAAAATATCATTTTGAATCTAGATGATGAGACTGGATTTGCGTGGGCACAAAAGCTAATTGGCCATTCGAAGGCAAAAATTACGGTTTATGGACAAGCGCAAAACTTTGCCAAATTAACAGAAGAACAGCAAAACAAATCTTATCCTGTTTTGTATGAGTTAAAAACAGTAGGTCGTTCTGGCTTGTTGGTGAAAATTGATGCTCGAGACCTGAGTTTTAATCTAACGATTCCAACATTAGGCGGTTTTAATATTCAAAATGCATTAGCGGTGATTAGTACATTACTTGCTTATGAGATGCCTATAGAAAAAATCATTAAAAATATTGAACAACTGAAGTCTGTACCTGGCCGAATGGAAATGATTAATCTAGGTGATAAGTTGACGCCACTTGCGATTGTTGATTTTGCTCATACCCCAGATGGCTTAGCCAAGACTTTAAATACCCTTCTGCCTGTGGCACAACAAAGAGGTGGTAAATTAATTTGCGTGTTTGGTTGTGGTGGTAATCGCGATAAAACGAAACGCCCACTCATGGGCAAAATTGCGGCAGAAATTGCTAATAGAGTAATTCTCACCAGTGATAATCCGCGCAATGAAGATCCGATGCAAATTATCTCAAGCATCATGCAAGGAGTTCCGGCCAATGAAAAAGCTAAAGTTAGTATTTTAGAAGATAGAGCCTTTGCAATTTTGAATGCAGTAAGAACGGCCCAAGTCAATGATGTCATTGTTGTAGCAGGCAAGGGCCATGAAACGACTCAGGAAGTAATGGGTAATAAATTTCCATTTTCTGACCAAGATCATTTACGACTCGCCTTGCGGAGGGTTGTATGACAACTAAGTATTTAACCATGCGAACAATCAGCCGATATCTTCCTGAGGCGATAATGATGCATGCGGATCATGTCCTTGATCAGCCACTCAAAACTATTGTGACCGATAGTCGAAAGCTATCAAAAGATGACTTTTTTGTGGCAATTGCTGGGGAAAAATTTGACGCTCATGATTTTTTAGCACAGGTGCAACATGCTGGTGCAATGGGTTCCTTAATTAGTGATACCTCTAAAGCTCCGACTCAATTACCATTGGTCGTGGTTAAAAATACTGTTACAGCTCTTGGCGAAATTGCAAAAGCTTGGCGCTTAGAGTTGGCTCCAAAGGTGGTGGTTGTTACTGGTAGTAACGGTAAAACTACAGTGAAAGAAATGATTGCCAGTATTTTTAGAGTCGCGGTAGGACAAGAACAAAGTTTGTCTACGCAAGGTAATTTAAATAATGAAATTGGTTTACCGTTGACTTTATTACGCCTCAATAGTGAACATCAATTAGCAGTTATTGAGCTAGGCATGAATCATCCTGGAGAAACAAAAGTACTAGCTGAAATCGCTTCGCCTGATATCACTTTGATTAATAATGCGCAAAGAGAGCATCAAGAGTTCATGCAAACGGTGGAAGCAGTAGCGCAGGAGCATGCACTGGCGATTCAAGCATTGCCAGCCGATGGTTATGCAGTGTTTCCGAGCGATAGTGAATATGCTGATATTTGGCGTAGCGCGGCACGGGCTAGACCAATATTTACATTTGCCTTAAATGATGAGCGAAAACAAAACCAAGCTAATCATCCAACCGATGTGATTGGGCGTTGGCATGAAAAAGGTCATTTAGAAATTAGTTCATCACACTGGCAAACGAGTGCATTGGTTCATTTAAAAACATTGGGCGATCATAATGCGAAAAATGCCCTAGCTGCTACAGCTGTCGGATTAGCTGCTGGAGTCTCCAAAGAAGCCATTATTCAAGGGCTTGAAGATTTTGAAGCGGTTGGTGGTCGGATGCGCAAACTAGATATAAAAATTGGTAAATCATCAATCACCTTGGTAGATGACACCTACAATGCTAATCCTGATTCAGTGATCGCAGCGATTCAAGCAATTGAAGATTTATCAGGAAAACATTGGTTAGTTCTAGGTGATATGGGTGAGGTTGGTGATCAAGGCCCAGTATTTCATCACGAGATTGGTGAATATGCCGCACACCATCAAATCGACCAATTATTGTCGATCGGGGAACTTACCACATTTACAAATGAAGCTTTTGTAAAGAGCACAATTTCGGCACAGGAAAACAGTCATAAATTTAGTCAGCACTTCACTTCAATGGAGCAGCTAACTAGCCAGTTAACTTCGCAAATCAAGACATTTGTAGAAGAATTAGATACAAATTTAAGTTCAAACCAGATGCCTGCTGTTGCACCTTCACTAGTGATTTTAGTGAAGGGGTCACGTTTTACCAAAATGGAACGTGTTATCCAACACTTGTTAAGTATGGAGGATCCATGTTACTCATCCTAGCTCAGTGGCTGCAAAGTGATTACGGATTTTTAAGGGTTGTAAATTACATCACATTTAGAGCGGTGATGGCTACTCTCACGGCTTTACTCATCGGCTTAGTTTTTGGACCATGGGTGATTCGGCAATTAACGCTTTTAAAAGTAGGTCAAGCAGTTAGACTTGATGGTCCTAAAACACATCTGATTAAAACAGGTACACCCACTATGGGAGGTGTGTTGATTTTAATTGGTATCGCTATTTCGACTCTACTATGGGCTGACTTATCAAATCGTTTTATTTGGGCTGTTTTGTGGGTGACTCTAGGCTTTGGTATTGTCGGCTGGGTAGATGATTACCGAAAAGTTGTTTATAAGAACCCAAAAGGCATGAGTTCAGGAGAGAAATATTTTTGGCAATCGGTGATTGGATTTGTCGCAGCAATTTATCTTGTCTTTGCTATTACTGACTTCACTAATTTTAATTTTATTAACTCAATCCTACGCTGGACAAATGAAGGCTTTACTTTAGGATCGTCGAACAATTTAAATTTAGTCGTCCCATTCTTCAAAGAAATAAGTTATCCATTAGGATCAATTGGGTTTGTCATACTTACATATCTAGTTATTGTAGGTAGTAGTAATGCAGTTAATTTAACGGATGGTTTAGATGGTCTAGTGATTATGCCGGTGATTTTAGTTGCGGCAGCACTTGGTGTTTTCGCCTACGTTACAGGCAATACTATTTACGCAAAATATCTAATTTTCCCCTTTATCCCAGGCACTGGTGAATTACTCATTTTTTGTGGTGCCATTGGAGGCGCAGGCCTCGCATTTTTGTGGTTCAATGCACACCCCGCTCAAGTCTTTATGGGTGATGTCGGTGCTTTAGCTCTAGGTGGTGCGCTAGGTACGATTGCTGTCATTGTTCGACAGGAGATAGTACTGTTCATTATGGGGGGCATCTTTGTCGTTGAAACCTTATCCGTCATATTGCAAGTAACGTGGTTTAAATATACCAAACGAAGGTATGGTGAAGGGCGACGAATATTTAAAATGGCCCCATTACATCACCATTTTGAATTAAGTGGATGGAAAGAAACGCAGGTTGTGGTACGTTTTTGGATTATCACCATCATCCTCGTATTGATTGGCTTATCGAGTCTCAAACTAAGATAACAATGAATACTTTCTATACCTCCCCGCCACTCAATCAAGCCTTTGGTCAATATTCTGACCAATGTAAAGTCTTGGTCATGGGGCTAGGCGAGTCTGGTCAAGCTATGGCGAAGTGGGCATTGGCACAGGGTGCTCAGGTCATGATGCACGATACGAGAGATGAGGCAAGTTTAGGTGAGAGTCTTAAATACCGCATACAAGAATTAATTCAATTCGGTGTATCAAGTATCAGTTTTGGTCATAATTTACTCGAAATCGACTGTACTGAAGTTAAGATTCTGGCGATGAGTCCTGGTATTTCTCCACTAGATCCCTTAATAGAGCCATTCCTTCGGCACGCTCAAGAAAGTCAAATTGCAATTTGGGGGGAGTTGGATTTCTTTAGTAACGCACTTCGAAGTTTGGAGAGTGATCAAGCTTACAGTCCTAAAGTCATCGCCATTACCGGAACTAACGGTAAGACCACGACCACAGCCTTAACTGGCGTTATCTGTGCTAAGTCTGGTAAGAATGTTGCTGTTGCTGGCAATATTAGTCCCGCGCTCTTAGATAAACTAATGGAGTGCCTAGAACAAAATACTTTACCCGATATCTGGGTCTTAGAATTATCGAGTTATCAACTGTTTTACAGTCATGACTTTAATCCTCACGCTGCGACCATCTTAAATATATCGGAAGACCATCTTGATTGGCATTTAAGTATGGAACATTATGTACAGTCAAAGGCAAAAATCTTTGGACAAAATACGATTCCAATTATTAATCGCGATGATGCATCGGTAATGAGCTTATTTACAGATGCTGATTGGGCAAAAAAACGTATTATTAGTTTCGGTATGAATCAGCCATTAGAAGCAGATTCATTTGGCATCAAGAGTGATATGGGCGGCGCCATTGATTGGTTGGCATGGGCCCCACCTGTAGACGAATTCGATGGTAATCAGCAAATTAAAGTAAGAAGAACTAAAAAATCACAAGCAGCGCTAGATGAGGAACCTTTATTAATTAAACATTTAATTCCTGCTGATGCGCTTCTCATTAAAGGGCGCCATAATGCTACGAACGCACTAGCAGCCTTAGCTTTAGCGAATGCAATAGGCTTAGGTATCGCACAGCTCTTACATGGTTTGCGAGACTATTCGGGTGAGCCGCATCGTGTTCAAACCATTGCGATTGTGCGCGATGTGGAGTATATCGATGATAGCAAGGGTACCAACGTTGGAGCAGTGATTGCTGCATTGCAAGGCCTCGGAATGGTTGAGGTACATGGCGTCAGAAAAATCTTATTAATTGCTGGGGGAGATGGTAAGGGTCAAGACTTTAGTCCCCTTCGTGAGCCAATCTTGAAATATGTAAAAAACTTACTCCTGATTGGTCGCGACGCAAGCGCAATTGCAAGCCTATTTGTTGATGAGTCGCTAACCATTACGATGGCAACTAGCTTAGAAGATGCTGTCAATCAAGCAGCGAAAATGGCAAAAGCAGGCGACCAAGTTTTACTCTCACCCGCCTGCGCGAGTTTTGACATGTTTAAGAACTATAAACATCGTGCCGAAGTTTTTGCTAGTGCGGTAGATGAGTTAAGTATCAATACATTGGGAGTTACTTTATGAAACTCATGATAGCCCAAAGTATGGTGAATGCAATCCGTGGGATAACTTCTCGAAATGGCTTTGGCGGGGGTTTACGCCAAGGTTTTAACGAGTTTAGATCCGAGTTAAGGGATGCCACCAAAACAAATACTTATTCTCGCTCTGCGATGGCAGCGTGGGATCAGTCTTTGTTATGGTCAGTCGTGTTGCTTGTCCTACTCGGTACAGTAATGGTTTATTCAGCTTCTATCACTTTAGCTGATGGTAAAAAATACGCCAATTACAGCAGTACTTACTTTTTAATGAGACACGTCTTTTCTCTAGGTATTGCTGTCTTTGCAGGTTTAATTGTTTATCGACTGCCAAGTAGAGTTTGGGACAAAATTGCCCCTCTACTTTTTATCATTACGGTCCTTATGTTGATTGCGGTATTAATACCCGGATTGGGTAAAGCAGTCAATGGTTCAAAACGCTGGTTACCGCTAGGTATTATGAATTTTCAGCCATCCGAGTTGATGAAGTTTGTAGCGGTTATCTTTGCAGCGCACTACACAGTGCGTCGTCAAGAATATTTACATTCCTTCTTAAAGGGGTTTTTACCGCTAGGCGCAATTGTTGGTTTGGTGGGTGCTCTATTACTTTTGGAGCCTGACATGGGCGCCTTTATGGTGGTAGCAGCTATTGCAATGGGTATTTTATTTTTAGGTGGTATCAATGCCAAATTATTTAGTTACTTAATCTTGGTAGGAATTGCCGCCTTTGGTCTAATTGTGGCAACGTCCAGATTTAGAAGAGAACGCATCTTTGCTTTTTTAAATCCATGGACAGAAGAACATGCTCAAGGAAAAGCCTACCAATTAACCCATTCATTGATGGCGTTTGGTCGTGGTGAATGGTTTGGTGTCGGCTTGGGTGGCAGTATCGAAAAACAACATTATTTACCAGAGGCGCATACCGATTTCATTCT
>CAISYI010000137.1 GCA_903889595.1 uncultured beta proteobacterium | reverse complement strand
GGTTTGTTTGGATTGTGGTCATGTAGAAGAGTTTGTCGACAGCGCGATTGAAAATCGTCAACGGGAAATTGCCAGCAAATTAGGCTTTGCACTTGAAGAGCATGTACTGGCTATGTACGGGTCTTGCACCAAGAAAAATTGTAAATATAAAAAATAATACATTCACCATTTTTTTGCTATGTAAATCCTACCTTGTAAACACTAGGATGATTTCTAAATGCTCCAATTTCTATTCCTGATATGAATTGATGAAAATTTGAAGTAATTTAATAATCCTCCTATTGGTGCATTATTTTTCTAAGTAATTGATTATAATTAATAATATTTTAAGCATCCCCTAAATGAGGGATACTTTAAGGATTATATTTCTAATAAAATTGACATAAATAATTTATAGTATTGAATTATTTTCCTCATCTATTAAATTCTTACAAAGTAAATAGTATGCTCTATCAGATTGCTGTATTACTAACATCCTTCCTGCTGACATACCTCATAGTCAAGAGCTCTGATTGGCATTCACATCTATCAACGGATCATGAGCATGGTCCACAAAAATTACATTCAGGATCCGTTCCACGTGTTGGTGGTCTGGGGATTTACCTTTCCCTCATCATTGTTGTTACCACAAAATTTCTGCTAGAAAACAATCCAGATTCCGCTTTTTTGGTTTTCTTTATGAGTACCGTTCCTTGTTTTGTTATTGGTATTAGAGAAGACATTACTAAAAAAGTGGGAGTCAAACTCAGATTATTGTTTACAGCGATTTCAGCTGCAATCGGCATTTATTTTCTGGATGGCTTAATTTACCACGTAGATCTACCCTATTTGGACGACTTACTGAAGATTAGAGGGTTCAGCTATCTTTTAACCATTTTTGCGATCACTGGCATCTCGAATGCCTATAACATCATTGATGGTCTTAATGGTTTAGCAAGCATGGTTGGTATTGTTTCTTTATTAGCTATTTATTACGTTGCCTATCTGTTTGATGATCACTATATTATTTTCTTAGCCCAAATATTAATTGCTAGTATTCTAGGGTTTTTACTTTGGAACTATCCAAAAGGAAAGATCTTTTTAGGTGATGCCGGCGCATATCTGATTGGGTTTTGTAGTGGCTTTTTATCCCTATTATTGGTCGATCGTCATGCAGAGATTTCGCCTTGGTTTGCTTTACTGATCAATTTTTACCCAATCTTCGAAACGCTCTATTCTATTTTTCGCAGAAAGTTAAATGATAATCAAGATCCAACTGCCCCAGATGCAGAGCATTTTCACTCACTTGTCTACTTTTGGTTGAAGAATCGCGCATCTACGCAAATTGGTAAAGATCAAAAACTGGCTTTATGGATCAATAATGCTCAAGCATCTTCCCTACTTTGGATATTACCTATCTTATGCGCTGTCCCAGCTGTTCTGTTTTTTGATAATACTTTAATTTTGCAAATGTTTGCTGGATTGTTTTGTCTTACTTACATTCTCATTTATAAATTATTAATTAAGGCTAAAACCAATTCAGTTAACACTGAAATGGTTAAAGAGGCTAGCGTTCAAAACGGCTTAATTTAAGCTCTCATTGTGCCGGCAATAGAACCTTGTTCGGATTCAATAGGTTCTCTGGATCTAAGGCTGTTTTGATGTTTCTCATCATTTGATAAGCTACTCTGCCGCGATGCTCTAAGAGGTACTCACGCTTCAATTGACCAATACCATGTTCGGCAGAAATCGATCCACCAAATACCTGAATTTGTGCAAAAACAATCTGCGTAATGCTGGCTTCATGCTCCTGAATGTAGCTAGCTTCTGCACCCCTAGGTGCACAGAAGTTGTAATGCAAGTTACCATCGCCTAAATGACCAAAGTTAATGATCTGCAATCCGGGGAACTGCGCAGAAAGTAAGCGGTCTGTACTTTCAATAAAGCCGGCTATTTTCGAAATCGCAAAAGAGATATCAAATTTGATATTACCCGGCTCTTTTGCCTGCGCTAAAGTAATATGATGCCGAATTCCCCAAAATTCATTCACTTGGGCCTGGGATGTAGCAATGGCTGCGTCCTGAATACGTCCACTTTCTAGATGGCGTTCTAGCGTACTTTCTAAAATATCTTGAATACGGTGTGAAGATTGATTTTCATCTTGATCAAAATTAGCTAATTCAATCAGGATCGTATATTGCCCCGTTAAAAAAATAGGCCTTTGATACTGCGGAAAATGTTCCATAGTTAAGGCAAGTGATTCTCGCGACATCATCTCAAAGGCACATAATTCATTACCTGCGAGTTGTTGCAATTCTTGCAACAGGGCGATCATATCCGGTAAATCGTTAATTGCTACCAGCGCAGCATAATGACCAAGAGGGGCAGGAAAGATTTTAAATACACCAGCTGTAATAATCCCCAAAGTTCCTTCAGAGCCGATCAACAAATTCTTTAAGTCATATCCGGTATTGTCTTTACGTAGGCCCTTTAATTGCGAGTAGACCTCACCATTGGCAAGCACCGCTTCAATTCCCAAACAGATGTCACGGGTATTGCCGTAGCGCAGAACATTAACCCCACCTGCGTTAGTCGCCAAATTTCCACCAATCGTGCAACTTCCCTGAGCGGCTAAACTTAATGGGAAAAATGCGCCACTGGCTTGTACTTTTTCTTGC
>CAISYI010000136.1 GCA_903889595.1 uncultured beta proteobacterium | reverse complement strand
ATGGTTGTTTTAGAAAAGAAAGAATGTACTTATTCTTACTTTGCTGACCCGATGTATGTATTTATGGATACAGAATACAACCAATATGAAGTTGAGGTTGACAATATGGGTGACGCGCTCAATTATCTCCAAGACGGCATGACTGTTGAAGTTGTATTCTATGAAGGTAAGGCTTTATCTGTCGATTTACCAACCATGATTGTTCGTGAAATCATTTATACAGAACCTGCAGTTAAGGGCGATACCAGCTCAGGAAAAGTCATGAAAATGGCGAAGATTGAAACAGGTTATGAATTACAAGTTCCTCTGTTTTGCGCTACTGGTGACAAAATCGAAATTGACACACGTACAGGCGAATATCGTAGCCGCGCTAACTAATGCTCTACCTGAGTTAGTTTAGAAATCTTGTTTTAATTTTAAGCCTCTTTAAGGTTATTCCTTTTAGAGGTTTCTTCTTTCAGTGGAGTGGGATTTATAAGTAATCCTTTGTAACACTCAAAGTTCAGTCGCTAAGCACTAATCCTTTTAATAAAATTCAAGCTAAGGCAAGTAACTTATCTATTTTCTTGAGACGGTTTGCCCATTCATGTGTTGAATCATGGGAGGAACCTAAGGCCTTCGACTCAGCTTCAAACCTTACAGATGCAGCGCGTGCCTGATCTAATCCATCGTTGATAATTTGAGAACTTAATCCAATTGATTTTCCAAAAGAGAATAAGTCACTCCTTGAGAAATTAGTTCCTTTACCGTTAATTGTCATGTTGTGTTCCAACATCCTACCGATGCCTTCGTTTGGGCAGAGATCGAAGGCGGGGGACAATTCCCAAACACCGTTGCTCCTCATTAAAAAAGCAAAATTTTTAGTGTGATCATCACGAATTGACAGTGCTACATTAAAACAAACCTGCCGATAGAGTTGCTCTAAATCCGACTCGCCAGCTAACTTTTTAACTAATTTAGCCAGATCACTATAATCCAATGAAGGGGATCGATAGTCGAGGTTAAGCAATGCAGCAACACTTTGCATCATCACTCTCTCTCCACTAGAACTGCGGTCAAAACGATATACTGCTAAAGCTGGACCTGTTTTATGGTTCAATAATTCTGCCTTAGCACTTCTAACTCCATGCTCTTGGGCCAGTTTAAGACATGTAGCTTCAAAATAAGGCTCATCTTCATCACCATCGGTTGGTGCAAATTTAAGCAAGCAAGGTTGAAAATCTTTAGGGATAGTTAATGAATCACCAAGTAAGGTTTGCTTTTTGTTAGAACTTAAGGAAGCCCAAAATTTGGGGCGCGCTCCAAGTGCAGAGCCACCCGCTCTAATCGCTTCGCTAGGAATATCTTGGAACATCTCAATCTGAGAATTTGTAGCATATTCGGCAACCATTGATATTTCTGTAAGGATTTGTGAAGTCTCGCCCCCGATAACAGGCGTATACGTTAACGCGCCTATACCACTGTTTCCTACCCAAGCCAGTCGATGAAGGGGATTTAAATCTAAGATAGAATACCCGGCATTAGCCAAGCCCTTATTCATCAGTCTCAAACCAAATCCATCAGGTATAGAATCCGAAAATAAAGGATGAAGGCCATTGAATGGATGACTTTCTGCGAAATAAACACCTTTGGAAAGAGGTAAAGTAAGAGGAGATAGTTCTAATTTAGATGCAATGGCTTCCTCACTCCACTGGAATGCTACACGCTTTTGGCTCTCAACCCAAAGGCACTCACCTAAAACTAAAACTGGATTGGATGGGCCAAAATCGAGCGAAACTTGAAGCCTTTGATTTGTAAAATCTGTAAGCCTTGAAGTCAAGACAAAACCCTAACTCGGGAATTACTAGGCCTAGCGGACTCAATTCGTTGCAACTCATCTAAAGTATTCGGCTTAGGCTGACAGACCTTCCAAATTTCTTTATCTATATTGAGGGCCTTAGCAACACGTAAAAAGGTCATTAATTCAACCTTCCCACCACCTTCGAGGTTTTTTATCGCCTGCAAACTTGCGCCACTCAACTTCGCCAAGTCTTCTTGTCGTAAGCAGAGAGAAGCGCGTGCCAGACGAAAGCTTTGTCCTATGTCAGCTGCAATATTTTCGATACTCATTAATTCGTAAACCATTAATAGATTCCAAAAGATATGTAAACATTATTTACTTATTTTAACAGATTCTAAAAAATCTACTATTAAAAAATACCTTTTATTTTGGTTTTCTCTTTGAATAAATTCTGTTCGATTGTTATGCAACTAACCCAAAAGTTTGTAATAACATTTTGGCTTCAGAATACTGTTGCTCCATTTGCATCTCTTTCCAATTAAGGGCTGAACCTACAGGAAATAATCGAATCAAGCGTTGTCTTGAAACAGCAAATAATTTTTCATTGATTTTTAATTCACTCAGAAGTTGGTCGGCCAAATCCGGGCGATTACAAATTAATACGGCGTCGCACCCAGCACTCAAAGCAGCCTGGGCACCTTGGACTACATTGCCGGCTACTGAGGCGCCTTCCATCGATAAATCATCGCTGAAAATAACACCATTAAAACCGAGTTTTCGACGCAAAATATCTTGTAACCAAATCTTAGAAAAACCTGCTGGCATTTGATCAACGGCGGAATATATAACATGCGCTGGCATGACAGAGTCGAGTGCTAAGCCTAGATCAAAATAAGGTTTAGCATCCTTACCCAAAATTTGTTCAAGACTTCGATCATCAGTTGGAATCTCTGTATGAGAATCTGCACTAGCAAAACCATGACCCGGAAAATGCTTGCCACAATTTTTCATACCAGCCATTAAAAGACCATGATTCAGACTGCGAGCTAACATCGTAACAATACTTGATTCCTGATGAAAGGCACGATCACCAATCACCTGACTGTTACCATAATCCAAATCCAAAACTGGGGTAAAACTAAAATCAACGCCACAAGCCCTTAGCTCACTAGCCAATACATAACCTACTGCCGTTGCGGCTTTCATAGCCATGAGGGCCGTTTCTGATGGTGTGTAGCGACCCGTTGGCAATTGTTTACCTGACCAAATATTACCCAAACGCTGCATTGCAGGCAGATGGGTAAAACCATCCGTCTTGGCGCGCTGCACCCTACCACCTTCATGATCAATAGCAATCAGTACATCATCACGTACTTTTTTAATTGATTTCGTAAGTTCTGTTAGTTGCGCTTTACTTTGAAAGTTTCTACCAAATAGAATGACGCCTCCCGTAAGGGGATGAGCAATTCTCTCTGCGTCTTCGATGGTTAACTCGTCAGCAGTGACGTCTAAAACGATAGGTCCTGGGGCAAAATTTTTTCTTTTCATCAAGCAAATTCCTCTTTAAAAATACTCATCAAGACAATGAAACAATGACGACTGCACTCACCATATTTTCTTCATCCGTCAAAGTGACTTGTCCATGCAAATTTTTATCTTTCATCATCTTTGCAAGCTCGCCGTGATAGATAAGATATGGGCGACCCAAGGGGTCATTCAAAATCTCTACAGATCTCCAGGTCATCGGAAAATGCATACCTAGACCTATCGCTTTAGAGAACGCCTCTTTTGCCGCAAACCGAGTGCATAAATAGGCTAAACCTCGACGCTTGTTTCTTTTCAAGCGAGATTCATAAACAAGTGTTTCACTCGGTCCTAAAATACGCTGAACGATTCGCCCGCCAGTCCTCTCGAAAGTCTTTTCCATCCGAGCAATGACCAGTAAATCATTACCAATACCGTAGATCATGCAACTCTATCCGATGACTGGTTACGCGCTGCTTGCATTAATGCTTTCATATCTTTGATCGCCATTTTCCAGCCTTTAAAGACAGCTTCTGCAACGAGGGCGTGGCCAATATTTAACTCACCAATTGCTGAAATTTGAGCAATATCCCAAACATT
>CAISYI010000135.1 GCA_903889595.1 uncultured beta proteobacterium | reverse complement strand
GGCACTGATTTGGTGCACTGCCTGAGTGGTGGTGTGGAAGGGCACTGCTTTGGTGCACTGCCTGAGTGGTGGTGAGGTGGTGTGGCTTACGGGGGCGTAAGAGACTGAGGGGTGGGGTGCACCACAATACTAAGATTAGGCGAAGAGCAGGCAACCTATTAGGGTTTACCCTATTAGGGTTTTTAGTTTGCAAACTTAGGGTTTATACCTATTTATTTGTGTTGCATTTAGTCCGATACTATTATTAAGGCGAGCAATTATGCGAGCCAGTAACCAAAAGGAACAACCAAACTTTACCAATACTGTCAATATTTAATCAATAAGGGTTTGTCCTAATAGACAGACCCCAACCAATACCACACAATTACCACAGCATTACCTTAATTTAACTTAAAAGGAGCAATACAACATGGCACAGACTCAACACTTCAGAGGTGTAGAAACCACAACTTACAGAGACCACGACGGGGCATTGGTTGGGGTTTATCGTGGCACACCAGTAGTTAAGCAACTAGGCAATATCATCACGCTAAACACAGGCGGATGGAGAAGCAACACCACCAAAACAAGGATGAACCAGTTTAGCAACACTTTCGCACATTCTAGCTTTGGTGTAGTCCAGCGCAATTATGACTGGTTTGTGCTGGTTAACGGCTTAGAGTTACCATTTGATAGCGAAACAATTACATTCGAGGTTCAGTTATGATTACTGTTTATTTTGAATACAAGCATATTTATTCTGAAAAAGTAGCAACATTTGAAAGCGAAGAGCTTTATCACGCTTGTTTGCCAATATTAGAAAAGATGGCAAAGAAGAATAATTTTACTGATGTCAGCGAAAGTTACGAAGAAGAGGAGGAAGTATGACTAAAGCCGAACTCTTTGCAGTATTGGCAGCACTATTTATTACAGTTCAATTAGTTTGGTGGGCTACTGCTCACGGCTATATCTAAGGAGATACCATGAAACACGTTATTCTGAATGTATTAATCTTCATAGCTTTTTTGGCATTGTGCTTAATGCTGGGCTATACCTTTGCTGAATTTCTAACAGGAGAATGATTATGAAAGTAACTATTGAATTAGATTTACTAGATGGACAAGCAATTCCAAATGTTGAGGACATTGTGCGTTTAACCGACCCTAATTGGATTTCAGATTGGTGGCATATTTCAGACGTGCATGACAAGGCAAACGAATGGGAAGAAGATGCCAACAATGTTTTAACAGACGAAGAAGCTCAAGAAGTTTTAAGAGTTACCAAAAAGTATCATGATAGTGAAGTGGGCATCAATTGGGGAGTGCTAGAAGCTAATATTGACCATATAAAACAGCATAGAAAGGAAACAGCATGATCACAGACCACCAAAAGAAAATAGCCTACGCTGAAGGCTACCACTCAGGGATGCTGCATGAGGACTTCAGCAACCCCTACGAGGACATGGAGCTACGCATTCAGTTCAATTACGGCTTTCGGACTGCTAATGAGCGGATGGACTCACTTTATCAACACAACCACAAGGAGTTAGCATGAACATGGCAAGCGCAGAAGATGCAATGTCGTATTTTAATATATCAGATGATGAGTGGGACAGAATGCCCATTTCAGTTAGACAAAAACTTAGACAATACGTGAGGAACGCATGAGCTACTTACACACTAAATTATGTAGAATTGCAGAGGCAAACTATATCAACCAATTGATGAATGGCACACCACCAGCTCATGATGTTGCTGGCTATGTGCATTTTGATACACCAGTCAAAAAGCCTGACGATATTATTCAGGTATGGATAGCAAACCCCGACAAAAAGGAAATGTTGATGATGGTAGAAATGCCACGATCTCAGCATGAAGCAGAAGTTAAAGCAATGAATGATGCGTTTGACGCTAAACAGAGGGAGAAAGCAAAATGACCTATGCCAAATACCCGCTTCTTAAGACAATACCTTGTAATGACTGCTCGCATAAATATCAATGCGATGAGAAGCGTTTAGCTTGTGCTCAGTTTAGATATTTTGTTAATACTGGCTACGTGTCACAAGCATCACATTGCGAACCAACACGAAACATTTACGCTGATGTATTTTATAAAGAATCGATTATCAAACCAAGGAGTGAAACATTATGAGGAAATTTAGCAGACAGACAATTGACTTAATGGGAGCATATGCCAATGGTTATTCATATGGACGTGCTGGATTAGAATTAAACCAATTGTGGGATGAGGAAGAAGAGGGCCATATGTGGGAAGTGCTAGGGCATAGCTATGGCATAGAGGATCTTAAAATGTTTGGAAAACTAGAGGGCAAAGTATATGACGCACACCATTAAATTTAAATCAATTCATGAGATGCTATTGTGGATTGTCGAAAACCATATCTACGATGTGCCAGTAGATCTAACGCTAAGACTAGGAGAGTAAATCATGTATGAAATTACCATGCGGCAAATTGAAGATTATTTCCATCAATCGGGTATTAGCGACATTGACGAGCTAGGCGCTGTTGATCGTCAGATAAAAGATTTAGAGGCGATTAGAGCTAAGTTAAAAGCTCGGGTGCTCTCAAGGGGCATAGGACTTTATAGCGGTTCACAATTTGTTGCTGAGGTGCAAGAGTATGATCGCGCCAACATTAGCCCTGTATTGGTCAAAGAGTTTGGCACAGTAGAATTTGTGCAACAAGTCACTCAAATGCAGCACGTTAAAGCGGTAATAGTTAAACCAATAATTTAGTTTTTTCCTTGGGATGTGTTACAATGGGGTTACATATGGTGACCCCATTTGACTTATAACATCCTCAAGGAGACAAGGCATTTTGGCAAATGAAAATGACATTAAAACAGACTATCTCCAATCACTATACGGCATACGAACGCTCTCAACGCAGGAAGAACACGATCTTGCAAAGAAAATACAAGAAGGTGACGAGAATGCGCTTGAGAAGTTGGTTATTCATAATTTACGCTTTGTGCCTCATGTTGTTACTAAGATGACAGCATGGCAACACGGAAAAACACCATTAGAAGACATACTGGCAATTGGTAACGAAATGCTTTTAGTTGCAGCAATGCGATGGAAGCCATATAAAAACGTTCCCTTTGCTGGATACGCACGACCATTTATTGAGCGTGGTGTAAGACGTGAATTAGATAACACTAGCAACGCGATTCGGCTGCCAATCAACATTATGGAAGAGCTCAAACGCATGAGATACAATGAGCGTTCGCTTTTACAGATGTTAGGGCGAAACCCCACTGCTGCAGAGTTAGCAGAAGTGCTTGGATGTAACCCGGAGCGAGTGCACCAGCTTAAAGGCTACATTGGCAGAGAGCCAATCAGTTTAGATAACTTAAACAGTGAAAATCTACAAGAGGAGAATGAAGAGTAATGGACTTAACTGATGAGCAACAAAAAGCCTATGATCGGTTTATTAAGGCAAGAGATAAGGTAGGATTGGTTAGGACTGCGGGTTACATGAAACGCTCATGGATTAGACTTGCAGATGTTACGAGCACTGTAGATATTGCTGGCATGAATCATCCAGTGTTTGAGGTAAACGATGACTGGATAGAATACAAGGAGGCCTCATTGGCATGGTGGGCAATAGAGCCCGAAATTCGTAAAGCAGAACGTATGAGCGCTATTAGGGGCGATTATGGGGTTTCAGACTCATGGGAGGAAGGATGCGCCCGAGCTAGAGACACGTTTTCAATTATTCAAAAAGAGGATGTATGAGCAAGGGACGACTAATACCAGTTGATGTATATGACAACAACGGTGATATGCTGCGCATAGAGTTTTCAGATAGTAACGGAAATCACGTGATGGACGCATTGTGGGATAAAACCGATGCCCAGACCAGTGAAAATCGTGTTTTGTTTAGGAAGTGGGCTTACAATCATTTACGCAACCAAGATTGGGAGATTTTAAAATGAAATGGTTTTTAATAATTGCGGTTATATACTTTTTTGGTTATATCTTTGTTTCTGCGGCAAACGCTCAGCAACCAACACCCCAGCCACCGATTATCCAATGTTGGAACAATGGATTTGGCACAATACAGTGTATTCAGATATAACCAAAAGTAATAGCTTTTTAGCTAAGTCGTTGATTTATATCAAAACGCTTATTACTTCCAGTTATATAGTCCTAGGGTTGTGAGGGTTGTATACCCTTTTTATTATTTTTTAATAATTTTTAATAAAAAGCGTAAGCAAGGGGAATGGAGTAAATAAGCCTCGCAACCCTAGGACCGTTTCACATTGTGAAATATGGAGCATTTTGTTTTTGCATTATTATGTGTATAGAGAATGGAAAAAATGACCGCAAGACCAACCTGCCTACCAGTTCAATTTGGCAATATACCAATTGAGCTCAAAAAGATCCCGAGATGGGTTCTGTGGCGACTCCTAGAAAAGGGAGAAGGGGAGCACACCACATGGGCTAAAGTCCCAACCCAAACCAACGGACTGGCCGCATCGGCCACTAACCCAGACCACTGGACTGATTTTATTAGCGTCCAAGCAGCCTATGAGGCAAACCCTACTAAGTTTGCAGGCATCGGCTTTGTGTTTACCACCCAAGATGACCTCGTTGGTATTGACCTTGATGACTGCTATGACCAACATGTCGGTTTCACAAATGCTGCAATGCAGCATATTGCAGAGCAAATTAATGGCTATATGGAGATTAGCCCATCGGGCACGGGTGTGAAGATCTTTACTCGAGCGGATAACTTTTCGGCGCATGCAGACCATGCGATTGGGTTTGAGGCGTATTCAACGGCACGATACTTTACTGTTACGGGTCATAGCCTATCAGGCAGCATTCCAGCCGCAGCGCAGGACTTAACTGCCGTTATACCGGCTCGCACCTTGCAACGCACTGGAGACGCGTTTGGGGATTATGTGGCGCCCCTTGAGGATTGGGATGTTAACCGAGTAGAAACTGAGCTATTGTCCAAATTATCACCAGACTGCCATTACAGCGAATGGCTTAAGATTGGGCAGATATTGCACCACCAATTTAACGCAGATGTAGAGGCGTTAGAGTGTTGGGATCGTTGGAGTGCATCAAGTGGAAAATACTCAGACACAGGCGAATACTCTTGCACTACTAAGTGGAGAACATTTAAGGGATCAGGCGCTACACTACGCTCCCTTATCTTTATGGTCAACACACAGGTGCGGCAAGAAGCATTAGCCCGCGGTGAGATTGTGCTGGACTCAGGCTCTATGAACCACGCACGCACATTTTTAGATAGCCATTACACCAGCGAGGAAGGTTATTGCCTTGTGCATTACGCTGATGACTTTTATATCTACGTTGGCACGCACTATGAGGTAATTGAAGAGGCAACCATTCGGGCTAAAGTGTATGCGTTTTTAGACAAGTGCAAAAAGCCAGCCAAGCAAGGATCATTAGCGCCGTTTAATCCATCGCCCGCCAGTGTGAGCGCCGCCCTTGATGCCATTAAATCCATTGTGCATTTGCCAAATCATCCCAACACCAAACCACCACTTTGGTTAGAAGATTACGCGCAATCTAAGCCACCATCATCCAAATTGATTAGTTTGATGAATGGCATCTTTCACCTTGAGGACAGCATTTTATTGCCGCACTCATTGGGCTTTTTTACACAGAACTCTTTGCCGTTTGCTTACGACCCGGCAGCGCAGTGCCCCGTATGGATGGGCTTTTTATCATCGGTATGGCCAGACGATCAAGATTCAATTGATGCACTGCAAGAGATGTTTGGATACATCATTAGTGGCGACACTCGCCAGCAGAAGTTTTTTAACATTATCGGACCTCGCCGTAGTGGCAAGGGAACAATCAACAAGGTGTTGGTAAGCCTATTAGGACAACACAACACAGTAGCACCAGAATTAGGAGAGCTTTGTGATACGTTTGGTTTACAGCCTTGGCTGGGTAAGCTCCTCGCTAGTTTTACTGATGCAAGAGCACCTGAGCGCAACAGATCTGCTGTTGTATCTCAGCTTCTTCGTATCGTGGGCGGCGATACCATTACTGTCAACCGGAAAAACAAAGATGCTTGGAATGGCTATTTGCCTACTCGTTTGGTTATGTATAGTAATGAGGTTTTACAATTAACTGAAAACTCCAACGCGCTCACTGGCCGTATGGTGGTTCTTAAAATGACCAAATCGTTTTATAATACCGAGGACACAGAGTTAGCAAGTAAGTTAGAGAAAGAGCTTAGCGGTATTTTTAACTGGGCAATGACCGGATTAGTAAGACGTTTAGAACGTGGCGGGCATTTCTTGCAACCTAAGAGTGGCAAAGAGTATTTGGACTTGATGGAAGAGCTAGGCAATCCAATGAAACCTTTTGCCGATGAAGCGCTTGAGTTTGATCCTAAAGGTGTTGTTAGAAAAGAGGATGTGTTTGCTTGTTGGAAACACTGGGCGCTTAAAAAATCAATGAGTCCCGGCACAGAGCAGGCATTTAAGCGCAGGTTCTTAGCAGCGACGCAAGAGAAGTATGTTAAATCGGAGCAGATCCAAGTTAACGGCGAGCGTTCACAAGTGTACGTTGGCGTTAAACTAAATGCCAAAGCACAAAAGTATGTTGACTCGGTTGAAACTTTTGGTGAGAGTGTATTTTGAAACGCTTTAACTTTCGTAAACGCATCAAGCGCAACGACTTTACCAGCGTGTTTGGCGGTGTTGGTAGACGTCGTTCGCTGATGAACTATGTCATCAAGCCACAACGATTGATCCTGCGCTTTAAAATGCAACAGGTCAGACGTGCGCATCAAGGTCATCGTAACAAAGTATTTGCAACCGCCAGTATGTTGCGCATCCGTAAGACCTACGGACGGCGTAAACCAATCGGATCGTTTAGGAGATAGTTATGGAGTACAAAGATTTATCGATAAGTGGGTTTACATTTAGGTTTATTAAAGAGGATAATGAGTGGGTGTGTAAGATGCCAACGTGGCTGATCAACGCTGCAGAGGAAGTGCTTAGTGCAGACCATAAAAGAGAACAACGGCTACAACAGCTATTAGACGAGGACAGAGAATGATTAACGACAATCAAAAGCCAGTGACAGACAAATACCGCAATAACTGGGAGCAGGTATTTAAGAAGAGCAGCATTACAACCAAACCAGTCGAGCTGGAGGACTACCAAAAACTCGCGCAAGAGATTTGGTTCAAGGACGGCTCATGCACAGGAGGAAAGAGCGAATGAGCCCAAACGACTTAGCAGACCTGATTGACTCAGGCATATTTCCCGACGGCGCTTTAAAGATGGCGACCAAAATGCTCCGCGACCAAGCCAAAGAGATCGAGAGCCTGCAGGATCACTTTGACAAGGCGCTGGACTTTCTGACACGCATCAACACAGGGGGTAGATAGTGATGAGCCCAATCACAGTAGCGCAGTACTTGGAGATATTTAAGTTCTTGGACGTTGACGGTC
>CAISYI010000134.1 GCA_903889595.1 uncultured beta proteobacterium | reverse complement strand
TGATGGCCCTACTAAAGAGTTAAGTGCTCTCATGTTAGCAAAATTATATGGTTCTAATTTGGGAGATCTCGAGATGGATGAAGATTTTTCTTGTGATAGGGGTGACGGTTATGCAGAACCAAAGCTAACATTTGTTAAATAGTTATTTTTTTATTGGGAGATTTAAAATGAAGTTAAGCAAAATATTATTGGCGGGTTTTTTTGCCTTGTCGGTATGCATGGTGCAAGCGAAGGAAATCAGTTTTGGAGTTATCTCAACAGATTCTGCATCAGCGCAGAGGGATCGTTGGGAACCATTCTTTAGGGATATGGAAAAGCAGACAGGCCTTACGGTCAAATCATTCTATGCAACAGACTATGCTGGAGTTATAGAAGCAATGCGTTTTAATAAAGTACAGGTTGCATGGTTTGGAAATAAGGCAGCCATGGAAGCAGTTGACCGCTCAAGTGGTGAAGTGTTTGCACAAGTAGTTTTTGCTGATGGGGCGGTAGGATACACATCTTATTTAATTACTCATAAAGACTCACCATACAATAACGTGGATGATGTAATTAAAAATGGTAAGAGTATCAATTTTGGTATTGGTGATCCGAATTCAACCTCTGGATTTTTGGTTCCGAGTTATTACGTCTTTGCAAAGCGAAATATAGAAGCTAGAGAAACTTTCAAAACAGTTCGAAATGCTAGTCATAGTGCTAATATTCAGGCCATCCTTGCAAAGCAATTAGATGTTGCAACCAATAACTCTGAGGAACTTGATCGTTTGGCGGCAAATAAGCCTGATGCATTTCAGGAATTAAAGATTATTTGGAAAAGCCCATTAATTCCTAGTGATCCTTTTGTCTGGCGGACTGATTTAGATAAAGACACCAAAGAGAAATTAAAGAAATTTGTGTATAACTACGCCAAGACAGATACGGCTGAAAAGGCTATTCTCAAAAATATTTATAATTATGGTGGTTTTAGACCGTCCACAAATGCACAATTAAATCCTATTCGTCAATTAGAACTTTATAAAGAGTTACGCAAGGTTGAGACAGATACTACGATTAGTGATTCCGAAAGGACAAAAAAAGTTGCTGAATTCAATGAGGCTTTAGCAAAAATTAAATGAGTGAATTTGCATCCAAGCTGTCATTAGATCGAGCTAAGGCTAGGGCACTTGAAGAAAGACCTGGCCTGTCCTATTACATTGGTTGGGCTGTCTTTTTTCTGATATTGGTTTGGTCTTGGCAGGGCGCAGAAATGCGTCCGATGGATCTGATTAAAGATTCAGGAAACATGGGTAAGTACGCGGCAGATTTTTTCCCACCCAACTTTAAAGATTGGAAGCTATACGTTTCAGAAATGTTGGTAACAGTACAGATTGCGGTTTGGGGAACTTTGCTAGCAATTATTGCTGCAATTCCCTTAGGACTGCTTAGTGCATCCAATGTAGTGAGTCCTTGGGTCTATCAACCAGTTCGTCGGCTCATGGACGCCTTACGCGCAATCAATGAAATGGTTTTTGCAATGCTATTCATTGTTGCCGTAGGACTAGGTCCATTTGCTGGGGTTTTAGCATTATTTGTTCATACAACTGGCACATTAGCTAAATTATTTTCTGAGGCTGTTGAGGCAGTTGATCCGAGACCTATTGAGGGTATTAGGGCAACTGGCGCCCATCCAATGGCTGAAATTGTTTATGGGATTTTGCCTCAAGTAATGCCTTTATGGGTGTCTTATTCTTTATATCGGTTTGAGGCAAATGTGAGGTCTGCCTCAGTTGTTGGAATGGTTGGGGCAGGCGGTATTGGGGTGATAATTTATGAGGTTACACGAGGATTTCAATATGCTCAAACCTGTGCTGTTTTGATTATCATCATTGCAACTGTAACGATAATTGATTTGACCTCTTCCTACCTCAGAAAAATTGCTACTTAAATATGGATAAGCCGAATATTTATTTTGGACCAGGATCCATGAAACAGTTGGAAAGTCTATATCCCGATTGTGGATTTCATATTCTACGAATTCCTGAAATTTCTAATCTTGAAATGAGTAATATATATAAATCCTTACAGGGTAGAGTACTTTCAGAAACGATTTATCAAAATGGCATGCCTGAAATATTCTATGTTCAAGACCTACAGGAAAGTTTTTGGCAACGCATCCATCATACAAACTCAGTTTTATTGGGAGTGGGTGGCGGTAGCTTGATGGATGTTGCTAAAGTCTTACGCTTTCGGCCAAAGGGTCAAGCTTGGTTAAGTAAACATCTGGACACCCCGATTGATGGTCAAAATATTCTCAAAATACCTTTAGTGCTTGCCCCAACGACCGCAGGAACTGGTAGTGAAGTTAGTCCGACTGCAACGATTTGGGATTTTAAAAAGCACCATAAACACTCATTTTTTGGACCTGAAGTCTTAGCTAATGAAGCTATCGTAGATCCTTGTTTGTGTTTGGGGGCTCCTTGGATCGTTTCACGTGATGCTGCTGTTGATGCTCTTTCTCACGCGTTAGAAGCAATTTGGAATCGCAATAGTACGTCCGATACGACTCGACAAGCGATTGAAGCGGCAAAAATGATTTGTGAATATTTGCCCCGTCTTAAGGGTAATTTAGAAAATATTGAGGTACGTGAAAAACTTTCGGAAGCTGCTTTATCTGCAGGTTTGGCTATGGGAGTAACTCAAACAGCCTTAGCGCACGCTTTGTCATATACCGAAACCGCCACTAGTCAAAAAAGTCACGGTCAATCATGCGCATATTGGTTGCCTCATGTATGGCAATTATTGATTGAAAGTAAGTGTGATAATCATATTTTGCTATCAGTTAAAGAAGCTGTAGGTCAGCAATTTTCAACACCAATTGAAATGTATCAATGGTTATTGAATTTAGGGTTTTCAGTATATCCACCCCTTGATCGTGATAAAAATGTTGAAAAACAAGTTAGCAAAGTGAGGCTTTCTGTTCGTGGAAGAAATTTTG
>CAISYI010000133.1 GCA_903889595.1 uncultured beta proteobacterium | reverse complement strand
CCCTCACCAAATAAAACCTGTTTCAAATCCTTGGTCGTAGAAACCATTGTGATAACCGTTTCACAACCGGATAAATCGATGATGTTATCCACCACGTTACAGCCGTAAGCTGCAAGTGGATCGGCTTTACTTCTAGTACGGTTCCAAACATCCACTCCAAATCCTGCTTGAGTTAAACGTTTTACCATCGACTCACCCATACGTCCTAAGCCAATCCAACCAATCTTTTGCGCCATACTATTTCTCCGTTTGTTTGCTATTAAATAAATTTTTCCTAAGAAAGGTCTTTAATTCCGACCTGTCTCTCTAACACTCTAATAATTGCAGCATAATCCAAGGAGCCATCACCCTCTGCAATGGCTTGGTTCATCCAGTCTAAAGTCGTCTTTGTTTGAGTCAGTGAGGCTCCTAAATCGTCGCCCGCATTGGTAATAAGTTCTAAGTCTTTAATCATTTGATGTACAGTGAAGGTCGGACTAAAATCACGACTTCCAAGGGGCATTCCCAATTGAGCTGATTTAGCTTTCAGAATTGGGGAGCCGACTGCTGAGGCACTTAAAACTTGCCACATATCCTGCCAAGCCAAGTTTCCTAATCGACCCAAAGTTAAACCCTCAGCCAACATCGCACTCGTTTGGGCAATTAATAAATTGACTACCAACTTCATGAGGCGGGCTTGTTCTTGATCGCCTAAGTAAAACTGACTGACACCCCAACTAGAAAGAAGAGGAAGCGCTTCATCGTAAATTTCTTTAGTGCCAGAGGCAAGAATCGTCAAATTAGCGGCGGCTGCCATGTGGTTATTGCCTGAAACAGCGACTCGCAAATACTCCACACCCGCATTTTTTAGTAAATCTGCGGCGCTTGCTGAAGCTCCAATCGAAATCGTACTGGTATCAACATATCTTGTATTCTTGGAAGCTTTTTTTGCTACTTGATCTGCAACCGCTAAAAATGCCTTGTCATTCGGTAAAGAAGAAAAGATATAGTCTGCCCATTGAAAATCTTCTAAAGACTCAGGTAACTGATTGCCAATCTCCAAGCCCAGCAGTTCGGCTTCTTGTAAGCGGCTCGAATCGGGGTCAAGCACCCGAATTTGATGCCCCTGTTTCAAAAGGTGACATGACATGGGTAAGCCCATTTTTCCTATGCCAATAAAAAGAATTTTCATGTCCAAGTGTCTCAAGCAATGAATGCTTTTATAGTTATTTAATTAATCTTGCGTTAGATACCATTCTAAGATAACTGTAACGAAAAAACTAATTTTTTAGCTTTCTTAATGAATTCCCAGCATCATCTCTCAACAAACGCATGTTCCACAAGCTACAAATTGGTAACAGGGTGATAAGAACAAAAGCAAGTCGAAAGTCTTGAATAAGGGGCATTTGTGCATCACCACGGTTGATAAGGCTCGCTAGGGTCAGAATTAATGAACCGACAGCGATGCCTAAAGCCATACTAATTTGCATAGCAGTGCTAGCAAGGGCAGAAGCAGAACTCATTTGGGGCTTTGGTACGTCTGCTAAGGATAGGGTATTAATCGAGGTAAATTGTAAGGATCTAAATAGACCATTCATAAATAAAATCAATGCCATCACCCAAAATGGCGTTTCTTTAGTGATTAATGCACAGGCTAAAAATGAGAGGATGACTAAATAGCCATTAATAGTCATTAACTTTTTGAAGCCAAAACGATTGAGCATAGGCGTTGTAAATGCCTTCATGACTAAATTACCAATGAAAACACTCAATACTAAAAGTCCGGCAATAAAGGGGTCAATCCCTAAACCAACTTGTAAATACAAAGGGATTAAAAACGGAATCGCGGAGAGCGCTGTTCGAATCCATAAACCCACCCACATGGTAATACTAAATGTTGGAATGCTGAACAAACTTAAATCAATCATTGGGTTTTGAGCCCGTTTGAGGTGACGAATTGAAAGTACGCCTGCAATGAGCCCCAAAATAACAAAACTCACACAAGCAATTTGAGTTTCTTGAATCTTTCTACTCAACTCAATTGCATAAATGAGGCTTGATAATGAGGTACCTGTATAAATAAAACCTAAATAATCAAGAGGCTTCTGATTTTTTTCTTTAAATGGCTCAATTAGTACCCAGCTCAGATAAATTCCAATAAGACCAATCGGTACATTAATGAAAAATATCCAATGCCAAGTTGCATAACTTGTCAAAAAGCCGCCAAGAGCAGGGCCAACCACTGGACCAATCAGTCCTGGCCAAGTAATTAAGCCAACCGCTCTAATAATGTCCTCGGTCTTGGTATTTCTCAGGACGATAATTCTACCTACTGGCACCATGAGCGCCCCACCAACCCCTTGTAAAACTCTAGATAAGGTAAAGAACCACAGGCTTTCGCTCAAACCACACAAAATAGAAGAGGCAGTAAAAATAACAATAGCAATGGTAAAAATATTTCTGGTGCCAAAACGATCTGCTAACCAACCACTAATCGGAATCAGCGTTGCCAAAGTTAAAAGATACGCAGTAATCCCGATACCAACATCCACTGGTGCAACCCCGAAGTCCTCTGCCATTTTAGGCAAGGCAGTT
>CAISYI010000132.1 GCA_903889595.1 uncultured beta proteobacterium | reverse complement strand
TTTGCATACCATGAAATAATTCGTAGACCAGCTGTCACTAATAGTGATTATGATGCCACGCGTTGTGATGTTTTATATCAAAAAGATATTTCTCCCGATTTTTATGGCTGGGTATTCCCACACGGTGATACTTTAAGTATTGGAACTGGAAGTGCTGACAAAGGTTTTTCACTCAGAAACGCAGTTGGTAAATTACGTGCAGATATTGGACTCGCCGACGCAGAGTTAGTTCGTCATGAGGGGGCGCCATTACCGATGAAGCCTTTAAAGCGCTGGGATAACGGTAAGAACGTAATTTTAGCTGGCGATGCGGCGGGGGTTGTAGCTCCTGCTTCAGGTGAGGGCATCTATTACGCAATGTTAGGTGGTCAACTTGCGGGTGAAGCCATTGAAGAGTTCCTCGCAACTAACGAAGTTAGTAAATTGCGCTTAGCTAGAAAGCGCTTTATGAAAGAACATCGTTTACCGTTTATTGTGCTCGGAGTAATGCAACATTTTTGGTATACGAGTAATAAAAGGCGTGAGAGCTTTGTCAAAATGTGTGAAGACAAAGACGTGCAAAAACTCACTTTTGAAGCGTATATGAATAAAAAATTAGTACGCAAAAAACCAATGGCTCACATGAAAATCTTTATTAAAGATATGGGACATTTACTCGGGATTGCGAAAACTTCATGAGTAGTTCATTCTACCGAAAAGGGCACATCATAGCAGCTGGAGCTTGGCTGCTAGTTGTGATCTCGTTTGGTAAATTACTTACAGATCTTGGTCCATGGTATTTTAATCTTCAACAGCCATCTTGGAAGCCACCAGATTGGTCCTTTGGAATCATTTGGACCACCATCTTTTTATTTGCAACTTTTGCTTGGATTGTAGGTTGGGATAAAGCAACTTTTAAAAAACAAAAGGTGATCCTTTCAATTCTGTTTTTGTTAAATGGATTTTTTAATTTGTTTTGGAGTTTTTTATACTTCAAATTACATCGTCCAGATTGGGCTCTGTATGAGGCCTTATTTTTATGGGCTTCAGTTTTGGGAATTATTGTTTTTTCGTGGAGCTTTAGCAAGCAAGCTAGTTTGTTTATGGCGCCTTATCTTATTTGGGTTACCTTAGCAATTTTGCTAAATATAGGTACCGTTAGTTTGAACGGTCCTTTTAAATAAATTTAAATTATGTTAAATCTCTTAACCATCGGTATTCAACATCAAATTGCTCCAGTTAGTGTGAGAGAAAAGGTGGCATTTTCTGAGGAAAATTTACCAGATGCGCTACTTGATTTACGGCAGTATTTAAATCAATTTAATAATGAAACTAATTCTGAAGTAGCCATTTTATCTACCTGTAATAGAACAGAAATTTATTGTGCTGCCAATGATCAGCAGATTTCACCTGGATTACTTCAAGCTAGAACAATTGATTGGTTATCGTCGCAGCAAGGGATTGCAAAAAGTGAGATTCTTGATTACGTAAAAACTTCTATAGCCTCTGAGGCTGTCAGGCATGTATTCCGAGTTGGTTGTGGATTAGATTCAATGGTTCTGGGTGAGACTCAAATACTTGGCCAAATTAAAAAAGCAGCACAGACTGCTAAGCAAGCTGGATCGATAGGGATGCATTTAAATCAACTTTTCAATCGAACTTTTGCAGTTGCTAAGGATGTTAGAACGAATACCGAAATTAGTAGTCATGCAGTTTCAATGGCAAGTGCAGCCTTACGTCTGTCACAAGGTGTATTGGGAAATATTGAAAATCAGAGGATACTATTTATCGGTGCAGGTGAAATGATCCAGTTATGCGCTATTTATTTTTTAGGTAAAAAGCCACGTTCAATCACTATTGCTAATCGAACGATTGAGCGAGGTGAAGGGTTAGCTAAATATATTTCTGATCAAGGATATTCTTGTGACTCTATTCCATTATCTGAAGTGCCAGAAAAAATTGCTGATTTTGATATTGTAATTTCGTGTACGGCGAGCTCTTTACCTATTATTGGCTTAGGAATGGTCAATACAGCGCTAAAAAAACGGCGCTTTGCCCCAATGGTGATGATTGATCTTGCAGTCCCAAGAGATATTGAGCCTGAAATTAGCAAATTAAGAGATGTTTATTTGTATACGGTGGATGATTTAGGTCAGGTAGTTAAAGAGGGGAATGATTTAAGGCTAGGAGCTGTAAAAAATGCTGAAATGATTATTGATTTACAGGTAAAAAACTTTATGCATTGGTTTATGCAGCGCTCTTCTGTACCTTTAATAAATAGCCTAAAGCAAAGAAGTGATGAGTTACAGCATCTTGAATTAGAAAAAGCGAAGAGAAAAATTCAACGAGGCGACGATCCAATGGAGGTGATGGCTGAGTTGGCACGCGCTTTATCAAATAAGTTTTTACACGGATCTTTACATACACTTAATCATGCTGAGGAATTCAGTATTGATGAGTGTCAAAAAATTGTATCGAAGATTTTTATAAGCACTGGACGAAAGGGCTGAACATGTTAAAAATGACTAATTTACTAAAAACTATTCAGTCCCCTTCGGATCTCAGAGAATTATCTAGGTCTCAACTCCCGCAAATAGCAAATGAACTTCGAGAGTTTTTACTCGATTCTGTTTCTCAAACTGGTGGACATTTATCTTCAAATTTGGGAACTGTTGAGCTGACTGTTGCGCTTCATTATGTATTCAATACTCCAAACGATAAAGTTGTTTGGGACGTCGGTCATCAAAGTTACCCACATAAAATTTTAACTGGTCGTCGTGATCAAATGTCTAGTATCAGACAATTTGGAGGGATTTCCGGATTTCCTAAACGATCTGAGAGTGAGTACGATGATTTTGGTACGGCACATTCCTCAACCAGCATTTCTGCTGCAACTGCAATGGCACATGCTGCATTAATCCAAGGGAATAATAACGTTGCGATAGCTGTCATTGGTGATGGTGCGATGACGGGTGGTATGGCTTTTGAAGCGATGAATCACGCTGGTGTAACCAGGAATTTACCCTTGGTCGTGATTTTAAATGATAACGATATGTCGATTTCACCAGCCGTAGGTGCATTAAATCGCTATCTAGCAAGGTTGATTAGTAGTCCTCTATATGACTCAACTAAAAATGCTGTCGGTAATGTTTTGTCAATCGTTCCGCAACTACGAGAGTTTGCCAAACGGCTTGAAGAGCAAGCAAAAGGAATGGTTGTACCCAATACGATATTTGAAGAATTTGGTTTCAATTATATTGGTCCAATTGATGGCCATGATTTGAATTCCTTAATTCCAACATTACAAAATATCCAAAAGCTAGCCTTGCAGGGAGATGGCCCACAATTTGTTCATATAGTTACAAAAAAAGGAAATGGATATGGGCCAGCTGAGGCTGATCCAATCAAATATCACGGACCAGGAAAGTTTGATCCTAAAGTTGGTATCTTGCCATCAAAGACGGTAAGCAAAAAAACTTTTACGCAGATTTTTGGTGAATGGATTTGCGATATGGCTAAGGTGGATGAAAAACTCGTTGGTATAACGCCTGCAATGCGAGAAGGTTCTGGCCTAGTAGAGTTTGAGAAAAATTTCCCGAAACGTTATTTTGATGTGGGAATTGCTGAACAGCACGCAGTTACATTTTCAGCTGGATTGGCCTGTGAAGGTTTAAAACCTGTTTTAGCAATTTATTCGACATTTTTACAGCGAGGTTACGATCAACTGATTCACGATGTAGCATTGCAAGATTTGCCGGTCATGTTTGCCTTAGACCGTGCAGGGATTGTTGGTGCAGACGGTGCTACGCATGCTGGAGTTTATGATATTCCGTATCTTCGCTGCATTCCCAATATGCTTGTTATGACGCCAAGTGATGAGAACGAATGTCGCCAATTATTGTCTACCGCTTACTTTGCAAAACATCCAAGTGCAGTTCGTTATCCACGCGGAAGTGGAATTGGAGCAGAAGTTACTTTAAGTTTAGACGGGTTGCCACTGGGTCGTGCAAACCTAAGAAAATTATCTACTCAGGAATCTGGTAAGCGTTATGCCGTATTAGCTTTTGGAACCTTATTACATCCATGTTTGGAGGTTGCAGAAAAATTAGATTTAACTGTTGTTGATATGCGCTTTGTAAAACCTCTTGATGAAGAAATGTTAAAACAGATTGCCAATACTCATGATGGTCTGATTACGATTGAAGAGGGATCTATTCAGGGTGGCGCAGGAAGTGCTTGCGTTGAATATCTCAATCAAATTGGACTGGCCTTGCCTACCTTACATCTAGGTTTGCCAGATCGCTTTATCGATCACGGAGATAGTCAAACTTTGTTAGCAATTTGTGGATTAGATGCACTAGGGATTGAAAAATCAATCATTGCAAGGTTTTTTTAAGATTGATTTTTATAGTAGAAAATAACGGAAACAAAAAAGCACAGATAGTTTAAAAAAACTTTCCGTGCTTTTTTTATTAAAATTTTAATATCTAAAAGAAAATTATTTCTTCTTAGTGGCATTAAGCCTTAAGATTCCAGCAATGATTACCCCAAAAAAGATTGCAGCGACCCAAATACCAAATGATCCCATTGAGCCTTGAGGCATTAATAAACGAAAAACTAACATTGCAACAATTGCAATAATTACGAAACCAACATACTTCGTGATTTGTGTGGACCCCATTCTTCTCTCCTAACTCAACTTAAATAATTGGATTGAATTACTTTTTTGGTGTTTTATCTCTATTGAAATAATTAGCAAGCCAAAAAAATACAACTAGAAACCATAACATTAAAAACAAGTGGTAAATTTTCAATTCTATTCTCCTCGGTTAATGAATCTAAATAAATCATACATCTAAATAAACGGATTTAAAACTATATTAAAAGACAACAGCATTATTACGTTTTACTAGGACTACGAAACTTAATCAGGGGTAACATTGCCAAAATTGTCATAATAAGCATACAAATTTCAATCATATAAACTGTACTGTAGCCCGTCAAGGAAGAGTTAGTCTGCGTTGCTACAACGTCACGAATAATTCCTCCTATAGTAATTGCGAAACCTGCTGCAGAGGCTTGTACAGCCCCCCAAGCACCAAGAGCCAAACCGCTTTGACCCTCTGGAGCAAGATTCATGGTGGCAGTTAAGGTTCCATGACCAAATAAGCCTGCACCAAATCCAATAAAAAAGGTGCCAAGGGCAAAGAGTATGGGCTCACCAATGTTGCCGGAAATAATCACGGCTAAAAAAGCAGGGATACCAATTAAAGCGCCAATACTGGACATTTTAAATGGGTCGGCTCCCTTGCTAAGAACATGCGAAGCCCATGCAAATCCGAAAAGTCCACCAGCTGCTAGGGCAGCCGTTAAGCTTGTGGTTTGAGATACGCTAAGATTTAAAATATCACCACCATATGGCTCTAATAAAATATCTTCCATTGAGAATGCCATAGTGCCAAGACCAACAGCAATTAAACGACGCGTTGCAAAATTACCTTCTAAAAATGCATCCCAAGATTCTTTAAAGGTTTTACCTTTTGGTTCAGGTGGATATAAATGTGCAGGTCTTCTTGCCTCTTGTTTCCAAAGTGCGATAACATTCAGAACAATCGTCATTACTGCTGCGCCTTGAATGACTTGTATCAATCTTCCAGGACTAAAATCGCTGAGAAGATGGCCAAAAACGATGGCACTTATAATCATGCCAATTAAAAGCATGACATACATAAGACCAACTACTTTAGGTTGAGACTCTGGAGGAACTAAATCATTTGCTAAAGCTAACCCTACTGTTTGAGTCGTGTGCAGTCCAGCGCCAACAAATAAAAATGCAATACCCGCTCCCAATTGACCTACCCATTGGGGCGCGTTGCTTGCTTGGCCTGCGCCAGATAATACTAATAATCCAAAAGGCATCATGGCAAAGCCACCAAATTGCACTAAAGTTCCCATCCAAATATAGGGAACTCTCTTCCAACCT
>CAISYI010000131.1 GCA_903889595.1 uncultured beta proteobacterium | reverse complement strand
TCGCTATCTCCAGAAGAAAGAAAAGCGATGCATGAAAAAATGAGAGAGGATTGGAAAGCATTAACACCCGAACAAAAAGAGCAGGTACAAAAACAACGACACTCCTACTTAAGATCACTTCCCCCAGAACAAAGGGAAGAGATGAAAAAAGAAAGACGTAAGCTTTTAGATAAATTTCCTCCACAAGAACGCGAAGGCTGGAATAACGAATTATCAAAATAAAAAACGAGTAGTTTTTGAAAACTTTAAGATGGGAAAACGACAAGATATTACTAGCCTCAGCAGTGGCTGGCGACTCTTTAGCGACAGCTGAACTTGTGCTCATGCTTAGTAATGATGCTATAGCTTTAGCTTGGCGAATTATGGGAACGATGCAAGATGCTGAGGAAGTCGTGCAAGAATCGTTTTTAAAGTTATGGAAAAATCATCAGCACTTTCATGGTGAGGCCAAACTTAAAACTTATTTTTATACAATTGTGCAAAGACAATGTTTTGATCAGCTTAAAAAGAATCAAAAACAATGGAATCAGGTTGATATCGAGTTAGACACAATCATTTCAGAGGAATCTTTTGAAGACTCGAATGTTGAAGAAGCAAATAAAATGAAATCAGCGATACATATATTGCCGCCAAAGCAAAGGATTGCTATTGTGATGTGGGCCTACTATGACAATACCGCTGATGAAATTGCGACAAAATTAGAGATGAATAAAAATGCAGTAGATCAATTGTTATTTCGGGCCAAGGCAAATTTAAAAAAATATTTCGAAAGTGAACAAAATGCAAGATGAACAACTAAAAGAACTACTTTTAAATGAACCTGTGCCGAAAATGAGTAAACAGTTTTCGGTTGACCTACTTGGTCGGTTAGACATGTTACAGGGAGATGTTATCCATGTGGACACTTCGAAGAATATGATGATTGCACTAAAAAGAAACTATTGGCAATATCTCATCATGGGATTAATGATACTTTCAACTTTAACAATTCTTAACTTACATCACAAAATAGATCATATTGATGACGAACTTTCTAGAATTGACCTGATGACAGAGCTAACACTATCAACCCTCTAAGCATTAAATAATTGCCCATCTTTGACCCTCATTGCATTGGCTTTAATCAAAGAATTCATGGATTGTTTATATAACTCTTGGATAGATACATTTAAAAGTCTAGCAATTCTTTGCAATATTAACGTGCTTTGAAACCAACTCAGCGCAACATCATTTTGACAGCTCTGCCACTCTAAAAGTTTAAACTTGAATAAGACATTGGCAATGTGAATTAAATTTCTTTCAGGATTATCACGAAGATAAGAAAGCCTTTCCTGAGCAAATGAAATCGCATTGGAGACATTACCAAAAACACTGCCATGCCCAGGTACAACTATTTCAGGTTGAAGTTCCGCAATTAATTCTAATGTGGAAAGTGCTCCCTCAAAATTCGAGAAACCTTGGTCATTAGGAAATAGAGCACCAAACCCCTTCTCCCATAACGCATCGCCTGAAATAAGTATTTTATATTCTGGATTAAATAGTAATTGCGCCTCATGTTCATGACCTGGCGCCTGATAAATTTCCCAGTCTAGGTTGCCTAATGTCAATACTGTATCAGGATGGTAGGAGCCAAAGGCACTAAATACGGGACATGGTTGTCCAAGTTCTGTAAAGCCAAGTTGTGCTTCATCCCAATCTTGAACTGCATCAAATTCAGCATATGGAACTAATAATTTAAATCCAAAACCATCAATGAGGGAAGCGTTTCCACCGCAATGATCTGAATGTAAATGGGTGTTTATTAAGAATCGAGGAGACACGTCAGTTAGTGTCTTCATCTGTAAATTTAATAATTCAACTGTTTGCGCTTGATGAGTGCAAAAGCCACTATCAATTACATCTAAAAAACTTTC
>CAISYI010000130.1 GCA_903889595.1 uncultured beta proteobacterium | reverse complement strand
GTGATGGAACTGTGGTTGTAATTGATATTGAAAAGCAAAGTGTATTAAAAACAATTCCAGTTGGTAAAAGACCTTGGAATATGGCCATCACTCCAGACCAAAAGAAGTTACTAGTAGCCAATGGTCGTAGTAATTCAATAACAGTGATTAATTTAGATTCAAATGAAGCGGAAACAGAAATTTCTGTAGGAAATCTACCTTGGGGTGTCGCAATTAAGTAGGTTTAGAACCACATCCTAGTCAAGATGTTTTTCTTGTCGATTAAAAGATGTTTTAGAACTGCAAGAACATGAATGGCAATAAGGATTATCAAGATAATTACACTTACTTCATGAATCTGTTTCATGATTTCTTTAAGGCCATCATTGGCCATCAAAAACTTTGGTAATTCGATGCCAAAATATTTAATCGGATATTTTGAAAAGGAAGATCCTAAGAATCCACTGAGAGGCACACAGACCATTGAGATATACAAAGCAACATGCCCAAGTTTAGCTAATGCCTTTTCTTTTGGTTTCATAAACTCAGGTAAAGCTGGTGGACGATGAGTAAGTCGCCAAATAATTCTTAAGAGAATAAATAAGCCAATCGTGATACCAACTGATTTATGCACATTAAACCAACCCGCACGAAGACCTGGTGGGGTCTTAGGCAATTCTGTCATCCAATATCCCAGGGCTAATTGCGTTAGGATCGCCATGCCAATGATCCAGTGCAATATGATTAAGCCATAGTGATAGGGTTTTGAGATCTGCATGATTAATTGTTTTGATGAAATAAAAATAAGGGCCAGTTGAATACTGGCCCTTAGATTGATTTAGTCTTTCATGATGGCAAAAGTCCAAACGGCTGCACCTGGCTGCACTTTGCCAGCTGTTTCGCGGCGAAGAGATGTTCCAGTTGCTAAGCCTGATAGAACAGTCACATATTGTCGACCACCTAAGGTGTAGGTAATCGGCTGTGCATTAATGGCTGAGCCAGTCTGGAATTCCCAAAGCACTTTACCAGTGTTTTCATCAATCGCTACAAATTCACCTGAAATCTTACCCGTGAATACAATACCACCACCTGTTACTAAAGTTCCAGACCAAATTGGGAATTCAACTTGAGGAATTTTCCAATCTGCTTTTACAGAAACAGGATCAAGAGCACCAAAGTAACCCCATGGCAACTTAGGATCACGTTCTTTTGTCGAGTTCGTTGCGCCCATATAGCGCTCACCTGGTTTATAGTTCGGTGCTGACTGATTATTTAGCTGATAAATAGCTGTTTCTTCTTGCATTGGTAAATACACTTTTTGTTTATTCGGGTTGTAAGCCATGGGTGACCAATTTTTACCACCTGTCCAACGCGGTTGTAATTCAACCTTTTCGCCTGCCCGAAGTCTGGCAGCAAGATCTGTTTCTTCTACTCTGCCAAAACTTGGATCAATCGTCGGTTTTGCCCAGTTCACTGGAACATAAGCGTGACCTGAAATTAACTTGCCGTTCGTGCGGTCTAGGACGTACATAAAACCGTTACGATCTGCATGTAACAATGTTTTTCTTTTCTGACCAAAAATAGTCATATCAGCTAAGACATTTTCATTGACGCCATCAAAGTCAAAGGTCTCAGCTGGAGTCCATTGATAATGCCAAGCAATTTCACCGGTTTTAGGACGAATTGCAATCACAGATGCTACGTATAAATTATCGCCTGGACGCCATTTACTATTCCATGGACCACCATTACCAGTTCCCCAGAAGCTTAAATCGAGTTCAGGGTCATAAGAACCTGTAATCCAAGTTGATCCACCACCACGAAGATAGGAGTCGTCGTTTGGCCAAGTCTCACTACCTTTTTCTCCTGGTGCAACGGTCGTGAAGCGTCTCCATAACTCTTTTCCAGTTTGTGGGTCATAACCAGCTACGAATCCGCGAACGCCGTATTCTCCTCCAGTCATACCTGTCATCAAAACACCGTTGGCAACCGATGGTGCACTCGTAATGGAGTAACCGTCTTTCCACTCGGCTACTTTTGTGCGCCAAAGTTGCTTGCCTGTTTTAGCATCTAGTGCTTTGATATAGGAATCAAGGGAGGCAACAAAAACCTTACCTTCATAAATTGCTACGCCACGATTGGATAAGCCACAACAAACAATCCTTGCCGCCTCTCTTTCCCATTCAATTGGTGTTGCCCAAATTTGACGTCCTGTTTTAATATCAATCGCAACGGTTTGTTGTACGTTGGTGACGTACATCACACCGTTGTAAATCATTGGTTGAGCTTGTTCGCCAACATTGTTATTTAGGGAGTGACTCCAGACCGGAACCAACTTTTTGATATTTGCTTTAGTAATTTGTTTCAGGGGACTAAAACGTTGTTGGTGATAACCCATGCCATAGGTTAAAACGTTATCTGTGTTCCCACCTTTATTACCGTCGGCAATTAATTCTTGTTGGGTTTGAGCCTGTGTGACTGTGCAGGTAATGACAGTACTTAAGCCGAGAATAAGATACATCAATTTCTTCATCGTGGTCTCCATGGGATGTGAGTTTGATTAATTTTTTTATTATTCTTTTAATTTAGCCTATTTTTGACTCAAGTGTCTATATTTTTTTTACATGTCTAAATAGATACCCTAATAGACAGTTTTTAAAAAAGTCGTATTGTTGATACCTTAGGGGACAACTAAAAACTATCGAGAATCATAATTTAATTACTCGAGAAACTGAAAATGAAAATTACAAAATTAAGAACACTTAAGAATCAGTCGCAGACTGAAAATCTTTTAGAAGAATTACCCGTGCCATCTAAACTACCAGAAAACCCGAAGCGCGAACTTGACCGAAGAAAGTTCATGCAAACGAGTCTACTTGCTTTGGCAAGTTCTCCTGCGATGGTGATGGCGGATGAGTCGATTAAAAATGATTTTCCAGCATGGTCTACAACTCCTGGTAAGGGACTCAATGAATACGGTCAGCCTTCTAAATTCGAGGCGGCTACGAAAAGAGGTGTTGCTAAAGCCTACGGCGATTTAGCTCCAGGCACTGGTTCAGCAAGGACACCCATTGAGAAGTTAGAGGGCATTATTACTCCCAATGGGCTTCACTTTGACCGCAGTCATAATGGCACTCCGGATATTGATCCGACGAAACATCAATTGAGTATTCATGGTTTAGTGGATAAGCCGCTCAATTTTTCAGTAGAAAATTTATTGAGATATCCGATGATCTCAAGAACCTATTTTGTGGAATGTGCGGGTAATAGTGCAGCAAATATTATTGCCCCGCAACCAATTCAAGCTACTGCTGGGACTTTACATGGACTAATTTCTTGCAGTGATTGGACGGGTATTCCACTATCCGTGTTATTAAGAGAAGTAGGCGTTAATCCGGCTGGTAAGTGGATATTGGCAGAAGGTGCTGATGCAGCTGGCATGAGTCGAAGTTTCCCAATCGAAAAAGCCATGGATAATGCCATGATTGCGCTATATCAGAACGGCGAAAAAATAAGGCCTGAACAAGGTTATCCAATGAGGTTACTGCTCCCAGGATGGGAAGGTAATATGAATGTGAAGTGGTTAAGAAGCTTGAAAATTACGGCTGAACCAACTCATACTAAAGATGAAACTTCAAAATATACTGACCCATTACGAAATGGTAAAGCCAGACAATTTACTTTTGAACTAGGTGTTAAATCCATTATTACAAAGCCATCTGGTTTGATGAAACTTCCAAGTAAGGGCTTTTATGAGATTAGTGGTATTGCTTGGTCGGGAGCAGGAAAAGTTGCTCGGATTGAAATTTCCACCAATGGCGGCAAAGATTGGTTTGATGCTGTGATTGATGGACCAAACCAAGCATTTTGCTTAGTCCGGTTCAGAGCGCCTTGGAATTGGAATGGTGAACCTGCGTTCTTACAAAGTAGAGCAATCGATGAACGAGGCAATATTCAGCCTACTCGTGCTGCTTATAAAGCCAATAACGCAGTTGATGGACGTTATCACAACAATACCATCGTTACATGGGCAGTTCAGGCTGACGGGAGTGTACAAAATGCATATCTATAAACAAACCTTTTTGTCGATCTTAGTTTTAGAATCAATGATTGCTTGCACAACATCCCAACATCAACCAGGCCCTAATTTAGGACAGCCCATGTCGGCTTTGGAAATTAAAAAATTGGACATTAGTATTGGACCTGATGGCGTGGGATTACCTGTTGGTTCTGGTAATGCGAAGCTTGGTGCAAAGGTGTATGAAGCACAGTGCGTATCTTGTCATGGTGTTAAAGGCCAGGGTAAGCCAGTCGATGCTTTAGTTGGCGGAATTGGTAGTTTAAGCACGGATAAACCCGTTAGAACGGTGGGCAGTTTTTGGCCTCACCCTACGACTTTATTTGATTACACGAGAAGATCGATGCCACTGCAAAGCCCTAAGTCTTTAACCAATAATGAAGTGTATGCCGTGAGTGCTTATATTTTATTTTTGAATGGCATTATTAGCGAGGATTATGAATTAAATCAACAAAATCTAGCGCAAGTAAAAATGCCAAATCGTGATGGCATGATTGATTTTTCTAAAGAGAAAGCAGTTACTTATAAGTAGTGTTTAGTCAGTTTTTTTAGTTGGGTAAGTTATAAATTAAAACGTCCAAAGAGACGAAGCTGGGTGATGAGTTTGATGTAAAGATCTCATCGTTATCAAAAATATTTAAAGGAGACAAATCCATGAAATTTACTGGATTAAAAGGTGGCTTGAAATTAGTCACTGCAATTGTTGCATTAACTCTAGCGCCTTTGAGCTTTTCGCAATCCCTGCAGGACTTAAGAAATGACCCGAAGAATGCTGAAAATGTTTTAACTTATGGCATGGGTTATAACCAGCAGCGCTATAGTGATCTGTTGCAAATTAATAAAGATACGGTTAAACGCTTAGTTCCTGTTTGGAGTACTTCTCTGGGTAGTAATTATGGTGAGCAAGGGCAGCCTTTGGTTTACAACGGCGTTATGTACCTAGTGAATGCTGAGTATACCGTTGCGATTAATATCGAAAATGGACAGCAAATTTGGCGCACGAAAGTAGATTGGGACCCAGGCACACCAAGAGTTGTCTGTTGCGGTATTAGCAATAAAGGGTTGGCGATTTATAACGGTAAAGTTTACCGTGGCACTTTAGATGCTCACATGGTAGCCTTGGATCAAAAAACAGGTAAACAAGTTTGGAAAACGAAGATAGCTAATTGGCAGGAGGGTTTCACAATTACTTCTGCTCCCATGATTGCTAATGGCGTTTTAATAACGGGTATCTCTGGAGCTGAGTTCGGTGTGCGAGGTTTTCTAGACGGCCTCGATCCTGAAACAGGTAAGCAACTTTGGCGTAAATATACGATTCCTGCACCAGGTGAAAAAGGTAATGAGACTTGGCCTAAAGGCGACGCTTATTTACGTGGCGGTGGTTCCACTTGGATTACAGGTTCTTACGATCCTGATTTAGATACCGTTTATTGGGGTATCGGTAATGCGGGTCCTTGGGCGCCTGGTGGTAGACCAGGAGATAACCTCTATACAGCTTCTGTACTAGCTTTAAATCCTAAAACTGGTGATATTAAATGGCATCGTCAAATTGTTCCAAATGAAATGTTTGACTTAGATGCGGTTTGGGAATGGATTGTTGGCGATATTAAATACAAAGGAACAACCAGAAAAGTGATTATGCATTTATCACGCGGTGGATTTTTATACGTAGTAGATCGCAGGAACGGCGAGTTACTTTCTGCGAAGCCTTATGAGAAGATTAACTGGGCT
>CAISYI010000129.1 GCA_903889595.1 uncultured beta proteobacterium | reverse complement strand
CTAAACCCTTCAAAAGGCTCAAAAGTACTGCTAGTCCACTCCCATAGACTGGAGTGTTGCCAGTGCTCGCTGACTGAGGTCATCAATACGCTAAGCTCATTTTCCGTAGGCAGTCGAACACCTCTCCATAAACAATACTGCTCAGCATTGTGAGCAGAAATATGTCTAACAGGCGCTTTAAGATCGATCGCTAGCCACTGATCATAGAAGCGTTCAAACCAAGTATCAACTTCTTTTTTCCAATAAGCTGGTTGATGCTCTGTGGAACTTCTTTCCGCATCGTTTAGAGATTTTAAAAACTCTAAATATTCACCGTTACTAACGGCATGACTTGAAATTGAAAACTCAGGAACTAATACTTCATGCTGCCATTTTTCGTTATCAAAGATAAAGCCTGAATTTTGGGCTGATCCTAGTAGAAGTTTTCTTTCAGAGATATGGATATAGCGTGGCTCAAAGTTATTCTCTTGATCTTCAATAAAGCGAAGACTAGGTTCTAGTGGCCAGGTATAACCCAAAGATTGCCACATATAAGCAAATGCCTCATTGTGCATATCCTCGTGATAGAGCGCTAACTGAATAAAGTAAGCCTGCTCAGAGCTAACAGATCCGGACCTTAAGATGGTAAAAGTGCGCTCCATCACATCCGAAAAATAATTCATCAAAACATCGATAGTAGGTATTTTGGCCAGCCAACGATCATCATGACTAATCTCTGAAGAATTAAATAAAGTGTCAGCCTGAGTTAGAAAAGAAGGGTTTGATTCGAGCCCATGGCGATGAACCCAAAATTCATGGAACCAAATCAGATGCCCAAATTCCCAGTAAGGAGGGTTTAATTCAGGTAATAAAGGGACCTTTTCTTGTCCCTGATCTAACTTATGAATAATGGTTTGCGTTACATGATTGGAGTGCTCTAAATCTTTTAAGAGATTCATTGGCGATAGCCATGGTGCATAAAGCAGATAGTCAAACTGTGTCATTAGTCTTTAGAAAATGTAAATAAACTACATTAAACCCTACTATTTAAGTAAGATCTCAATTAATTCTTCAAATGTTTCATACCCCGTCAGAGTCATGAAACTTCGTTTAGGGACCTCGATTTATTTTATAGATCCAACCGAATCAGCAGAATAATATCCGCTTTCCTTGCCGTTGATTGTGCCATGCATAAACCACTCTTTTGTTGCCTTAAAAACAACAGGGCGTTGCCTTTCATATTGCAAATAATGAGATCCGCATGCAATTTTTAAAAAGGCTTTTTTCTCAACTTTTAAGGCTTTCCAAGCATCCTGTCGCGCCTCAAAATTATCAAATTCTCCTAATAGTATCAGTGTAGGAGCCTTAATTTTTGAGACATTTTCACGCCATCCATAATTCATTCGATTGGGTGCACGCATTACACCACCGGGTATCCAATTAGCCCCAGCTCCCTCAACAAGCATTAATTCTTTCCACATCACATCACGTATATCTTTGTCGTCAATTTGATCACTACATTTAACGTCAGCCATCCAGCGTTCCCCTTCTAATCTTTCCCTCGTCTGAAGTAAGATTGGTGATCCAGGTTCTGGGAAGACAGTAGGTGGTTTATCCTGATCAAAAAAGGGTGCAGGCGCTAAAAATACAATGCGCTTAACCATCTCAGGATGCTTTGCTGCAAAGCCGCCAATTCTAGGAGTGCCCGTTGACCATCCAACAAGATTAATTTTATCTACACCTCTTATTTTTAAAATGTGTTTGACAGCGGCCTCAACTTCGTCCCATTCCGTTTGGCTAGATACCAGCTTAAAGGGGTAATGAGGAGCACAAGGAGCTTTTAAGATATGAGGAATTAAAATAGCTTGTTGCTTAGGGTCAACATTGCATGGATCATCCATGTAAGGCCGAGGAGAGCTGCCATAAGCTGTCATTGTTAAAGCAAAAGTGTCAAAACCTTCTTTTGCTAAATTTTCCATCCAAGAAAAATCTTTGTAATTTAAATCATATGCTACCGTTGAAGGTGAAAAGCCCCCATGAATAAACAAAACTATTTCTGGCTTTGAACCATTTTCAATCGCTTTTTTTGTGCTCTCTAAAACTCTTTCGCGTAAATGTAATCCAACAATTTGATTTTGATTAGCCGGAACGGTCGAAACATGTGGAACGAAAGAATCTAGGGAAAGGACTTTGTCCTGAGCATAAGTAAAGTTCAAGGTTAACCCATTAAACAATATTGCCCAAAATAGAAAATTTTTGTGAAAGTGTCTATAAAACATGATGTGCCTCATCGGTGTGCTCGTCTGAATTTGCAAGCTTCTGTTGATTCTAGCTGAACAGTAAAGAAGGTCAAGAAAATGATTTATTAATTTAATAAATGGACGGGTTTACCCTGATAAAAAAATGAATGTCCTTCATTAGCAAAACGCTTACCATTTCTGATGAGCGTTCTTTTCTGGTCGACCGTCAGGGAGTTGAAACTAGTCGTAAAATTTGAGTACTATTTAATAGGCTATCACTGCCTAAATAGATAAAACTGTAATTAATAGATTACCGCTCCATTTTATTTTCTTGATCTTGATATCCTTCAGTCAAATCTCGTTTGCTAACATGTGCCTGGATGATAAGCTTACTCAGGTTAAAGGTGTTGATTAATGCTTAGCTATTACATGCTTCCGAGATCCATTAGCCCCAACACACTCTGCATTAGTTATTTTCATTCATGGCGACCAAAGTGATATGAAGGCAGTAACTAGAATGCCTCGTTTAGCTAAAAATATTCAACTACCTTCTGATGTCATCAAGGTCTTTATCCTAAGGCCCGGTTATTTTGATGCCCAAGGCAATGAATCGACTGGCTACAATGATGGACGCAGAGATAGCTATACGTCCGGAAATGTTGATGAAATAACAGCAGCTATTCAATCATTACAAAAATTCTATGGTTTAAAAAATACAGTATTAGTTGGACACTCTGGTGGTGCCGCTTTTGAAGGAGTGATGATTGGGAGAACTTCGGGAATTTCGAATGATGCCCTAATATTATCTTGTCCTTGTGACATTAGTAGCTGGCGCTCTGATCACCAGGCTCAACTCTGGGGCTCACTATCTCCCATTAATTTTCACAAAACGATACCTATAACTACCAAAGTAATTGCAATTAATGGTGATAGCGATAACAATACTAGAGAACATTTAGCCAAAGAATATGTTGCTGCCTTGACTAAAAGAGGCGTAAATGTTCGATATATTTCGGCTTTAAATACTGCTCATAACAACACTGTAAATGTAGAATTAGTAACGAAACCAATTAAAACTCTCCTCATGGCAAATGATTAATTTCTTACCTTTAACCACACTATTAAAATGAAAAAATTCCAGACAACAATCATCTTAAAATGGGCATTCAATGCCTTAATCTCTTTCAGTTTTTTGAATTCTGTTACAAGTTTTGCGGCAGATGCTTACCCAAATCAAACCATTAAATTTGTAGTTCCCTATTCTCCTGGTGGTCTTCCAGATACGGTAGCTAGACAATTATCTGTTTTACTTGGCGAACGTTTAGGTCAACCCGTTATCGTCGATAACAAACCGGGTGCTGGCGGAATTATTGCTGGGCAAGTTGTGAAATCCTCGCCAGCTGATGGGTATACTTTTTTAGTAACGGACACGATTTCTTACAACACGAGTCATTTATTAAGTTCTAATACTTCCTATGATCCTAGGAAAGATTTCAAACCTATTGCGATCGTCGCCAAAGCGCCCAACTTTTTAGCGATTAGTTCAAATGTTCCGGCGAATAATTTTACTGAATTTTCGACTTATATTAAAGAGCATCCTGGGGCAGTTAACTATGGTTCATCTGGCATCGGCAGTCCACACCATCTCGCCATGGAAGCATTACGTATTTCTCAAAGCTGGGATATTAATCACATCCCTTACAAAGGCTCTTCACAATCAGTACCTGCTTTAGTTGGTGGTCAAGTTCAAGCAGTCTTTGCGGCCTACCCTTCTCTGGTTGGCTTTGAAAAAAATGGCAAAGTGAAAATCATTGGCGCTGCTTCTGTAAAACCATCAAAACTTGCTCCCGAGATTCCTGCTCTTGGAGCGAATATCCCAGGATATGAATATGTTCATACGATTGCTATCTTTGGATTACTAGGAGTACCAAGCTCTGTTACAGCAAAATTAAATCAAGAATTAAAAGCTCTTGCTGCACAACAGAAGGTTGTCGATAACTTTAAACCGATGGGTATCGAATTCGAAATTTCAGGTCCTGAAGAATCTACTAAATGGGTTAAAGATGAAAGTGATCGCATCAGCAAACTCATGCAAGAGGCTAAAATTAAAATGCAATAATCAGGTTTGCAGTTCCTGAGTCTCCTCAGGAGCTGCCCCTAATATTCTCCAGTTGGTACCTTTATCAACGACTTCTTCCCAGGCTTTTAACTGATCTAAGGAAATCGTACTCGTAGAGCGATCAAATACAGTTTTACCTTCGCCAGTTGCTTTTGCAGCGGCATGCATTAAACGCCTAAAAGTGACAATCGCTTGATCACTTGCACCTAATATATCGTGTGAACGATTCGCAATCGGGCCCATGCCTACCCACATAGCAATATCTTGATTCGGAATACCACTAATACCAGTGTAATTACCCTGCTTCATAAGTTCACGATCTTGCATAAAATCATTTCCAAGATGACGGCGATTGGTATAGTCAGGATTCAGATCTTCACCGACAGTTGTTGATAAGAATTTTCTCCAAGTTTGGGTACTAGGGACATCACCTTCACCAAAAGCGATAAAGTGAAAGGCTGTATTTTCATTATCAATCGGTACTATAACTGTTGCGACCCGATAAGATGTGTTGGGTGGAATCAAACTAATAAACGGCGCTACGTACACGGTAACTCGAACATAGTCATGTGTAGTAGCTTGTTTAATCGGACGACGAATCGCTGCATATCGAAAACCAAAGTCTGTTTCTTGTATCTCAAATCTTGGAGATTTGTCTGTTGATGGTCGAAGCCATTGCGTATCAGTGGCTTGGCCAAATTCTACTGGCGCTGGAACCATATCTGATGAATGTAAGCTTGAAGAATGTGCTGAATCAATTTGTCCCTCCGTAATTTGCGCCCAATTACATGGGATCTTAATTTTAGAGATACTTACCTTTGTATTTTCATTAGGGCAAAAAGGTGGTGGTAAAAACTCTGGAATATGAGCTTGATCACCCATAAATGCCCAAACAAATCCTCCCCACTCTTTTGTTGGGTATGCTTTTTGTTTAATTTTTTGCTTTAGTGGGCTGGCAGTCGGCTCAGAGGGCATTTCAAGAATAGTTCCCTCCGCATCCATTTTCCAGCCATGATATAGGCATCGTAGCGCACACTTTTCATTGCGACCATAGACTAAAGACGCTCCGCGATGAGGACAAAACTCACCCATTAGGCCAACAGTTCCATTGCTATCTCGATAAGCAACTAAGGGCTCTCCAAATAACTTTACCCTAGTTGGCTTTCCATCGACTTCAATCTCTTCACTCAATAATGCTGGCACCCAAAACTGACGCATGAGTTTTCCCATGGGCGCATCGCCCTCTACTAAACAAAGTAAATCGTTTTCTGCTGGGGTCACTCTTCTCTCCAATTCAAATCAATTTTTGTCATTTTTACAAAAAAATAAAAATACTTAGGTACCTAAGTTAGAATAGTATAACCTGTAAAAATAGACGTCAATCTTTTTTAATTAGACCCAAATCATCTCAATGAAAAAATATTTGAATTTAGTAGTTCAAGAAAAAACTCCTTTAGAAGGTGATGTATATCAATTAATTTTGTCCGATCCGACAGGCAATCTATTACCAAGCTTCGAACCAGGTGCTCATATCGAGGTAAAAACACCGCACGGTTTATATCGCCATTACTCTCTCATTGGAGCTGGAAATGCACCGCATACTTATGAGTTAGGGATTAAAAGAATGGCCAATGGCAGAGGTGGTTCAATGGAAATGGTAGATGAACTACTGGTTGGTCAAGAAATTCAGGTCAGTCTTCCAGAAAACTTTTTTGCACTCGAAAAGGCCGATGAATATCTTTTTATTGCTGGTGGCATTGGCATCACACCGATTATGTCGATGATCGAACACCTTCATGAGATCGGTCATGATCACTACCATTTAATTTACTGTACTCGCACCCTTGACCAAACACCCTATTTAAATCAACTAAAAAACATGCTGAAGCCAGAGCAGATCACTCTGCATCATGATGAAGGATTACTCTCCAACCAACTTGATTTTTGGCCCTTCCTTGCACTGCCCAAAGATGGCCTTATCTACTGTTGTGGACCAAGCGCCATGATGGAAGATATTAGAGGAATGACAGGGCATTGGGAGGAAGGCACTGTTCGATTTGAAGATTTTGGCTCATCACAAACTAAGCCTCCCCTCTCTGCTGAGGATAATTCACCTTTTGAAGTAAAGCATGCTACAAGTGGTCATACTTATCAGATTCCCGCCAATCAAACGATTCTAGAATCTCTTCGTGAACAAGGGATATCTTTGCCAAGCTCCTGTGAGAGTGGAACGTGTGGTACTTGCTTAGTAAAATTAGTCGAAGGTGAGGCGGATCACCGTGACTTTATTTTAGATCAGGCAAGACAACAGTCTGAAATACTCATTTGTATTTCTAGGTCAAAATCTCCTGTATTAGTTTTAGACTGGTAAATTACGGTGATGCAAACTAAACAAGCTCTTAAAATTGCGATTTGCGGTCTAGGTAGGGCCTTCGTCCTTACTCTACCTTCGCTCCTAAAATACCCTGGTTTGGATATCGTGGGAGGCATTGATCCTCAAGAAGATACTCGAAAACAATTTACAAAAACTTTATCGCAACCTAGTTTTTCCACATTAGAAGAATTACACCAAGCAATTGATTACGATGCAGTCTATGTAGCAAGTCCTCACCAATTTCATTTGGAGCATGTTTCGTTCTTTTTGAAAAAAAGAAAAATTGTTCTTTGTGAAAAACCGATGTCAATCACTGTTGCAGATGCTTTGGAGATGGCAAGGCTTTCTGATGAATTTGATACTCCACTTCTCATAGGCCCTAGCCACAGTTATGACGAATCTATTTTGCAAACGGCGAGAATGATTCATCAAGGAAATTTTGGTCAAGTTCGAATGATTCAGATGCTGAACTACACAGATTTTTTATATCGTCCAAGGCGCACAGAAGAATTAGACTCCTCACAAGGTGGTGGGGTCGTATATAGCCAAGCAGCCCACCACTTAGATATTGCAAGACTTTTAGGAGGAAGCCATGTCAAAACGATTACTGCTCAAACTGGCAACTGGGATCCTAGTCGATCAACAGAAGGCGCTTATTCTGCGCAACTAAAATTTGATAATGGCTGCTTTGCATCATTAACTTATAGCGGATATGGGCTTTATGACAGCGATGAACTCTGTGGTAATTTTTCAGAATTGGGCTTTCATAAAAATGAACTGATGACTGGCAAAGCAAAAAAAGTACTTGAAGCGTCTTTTGCAACGGGCTTGTCTGAAGGCGATTTTAAACGGAAAAACTCTAATTTAAAAATGAATCAGGAAATCCAATCGCCTGATACGCATGAACATTTCGGAATGATTTTGGTGAGTTGTGATTCTACTGATTTGAAAATCATGCCAGATCAATTATTGATTTATGAAACTCAAGGGGTTCGAAAAATCCCATTTACAAAACCTACTATTCCTCGCGAGAACGTCTTTAAAGAATTACTGCAAGTTTGGCAAGGTCACAAGGCGTTACATGATGCAAAATGGGGTCTCTCAACGATGGAGCTAGTCGCTGGACTTCTAGAGTCGGCAAAACAGCAAACGATTTATACAACCCATTATCAATCACCAATGCGATTAGATGCTTTACTGAAAGGTTAATCTTGCAAGAAAAAAAAGGGCTTGATAAACACGTTACAGTACCAGAAGACCGTTTGGCACATATTGTCCGAGATGCTGGACGTCTATATATGCGGGCTCTTCAACAACGCTTAGAGTTACATGACATTTCTTTTGGACATTGGGCGATCCTCAGGGTTCTTTGGGAGGAACAGGGGATTACTCAAAAAGACATTAGTCTTCGAACTGGATTGATGGAACCAACGATTCACCAAGCACTCATCAATCTTGAAAAACAACAAATCATTTTGCGTGAGCGCGTTAACGGCAATTTAAAAAAATGGTATATCTCTTTAACAAGTAACGGTAAGCAACTTCGAAAAAAATTAGAACCTCTAGCCTTAGAAGTTAATCAATTAGCCGAAACGAATATCTCAGTCAATGATTTGGAAGTAACAAGAAGAGTGTTGCGACAAATTATCCATAATCTTGAAGAATAATCGGATCAAATTATCAAGACAGTTCTAATAACTGAACTAGTTGAACAAATGGAATAATATTTCTGCATTTATCAATGCTATTGAATTTTAAAATTTTTACATAATTGATGCCGTAGATATTCTAAAATCGAAATAGTACTTCTTTCAAAGCTCATTCGTTGTCTGATTTAAAGAATCGCTATATTTAAAATCCAGTTAATATACGAGCATTGAGTAAAAATTTCACGAAAAGGAAAAAACATGGCTGATGCAAATGAATACACCCCACCAAAAATCTGGACATGGGAAAAACCTAACGGTGGAAAATTTGCAAGTATTAATCAACCAACTGCTGGATCGCGATACGAAAAAGAATTACCAATTGGTCGCCATCCGCTACAGTTATATTCCTTGGGCACGCCAAACGGCGTAAAAGTCACAATAATGCTTGAAGAGCTCCTCGCTTTAGGGCACTCTGGGGCTGAATATGATGCATGGTTAATTACGATTGTTGACGGCGATCAATTTGGATCAGATTTCGTAAAAATAAATCCAAATTCGAAAATTCCTGCTCTACTAGATCGTAGTACACCAACACCTATTCGTGTTTTCGAATCAGGATCAATCTTGCTTTATCTCGCTGAGAAATTTGACGCTTTTCTACCGAAAGACCTTTCTACTCGTACTGAAATGATGAATTGGCTTTTTTGGCAGATGGGGAGCGCACCATACGTAGGGGGCGGATTCGGTCATTTTTATGCTTACGCTCCTTACAAAATGGAATATCCAATCGACCGTTTTACGATGGAAGTAAAACGTCAACTTGATGTTCTTGACCAACGTCTGGCAGAAAATGAATATCTTGCCGGATCAGAATACACAATCGCAGATATAGCGGCATTTCCTTGGTATGGAGCCCTTGTTAAAGGGTGGCTGTATGGTGCGGCAGAATTTCTTGGCGCCAATGAGTATTTGAATGTCCAACGATGGGTAGATACTATTTTGGAAAGGCCGGCCGTCAAACGAGGCCGTATGGTTAACCGCACTTCAGGCGAACCATCCGAGCAACTACGTGAACGTCACGATGCAAGTGATTTTGATACTAAATCATTGTAAATACATACCTCCCACCATTACTAATGAGTAATTCTTTGATGTACTTTTGACACACTCCATAAGGACAGAATCATGACAAAAAAAATATTTGCTTTCACTTTATTAGTAAGCTTCTTCACTAGTATTACTACTTTCGCACAAAATGCGCCTTCACCAATTCGATTGCGAGGAGTGATTGAGCAAGTAGATGCTCAGTCCATTACGATAAAAGAACGTCGGGGAGAAATCATAAAAATAGCGATGCCACCGAATCTGAATATCACTGAGGT
>CAISYI010000128.1 GCA_903889595.1 uncultured beta proteobacterium | reverse complement strand
CTAAAAAAAGCGCCTAAAGCCAGTTATAAACAAAAGTTTTGCAAGCAAATCGCCACTACTTAATAGTGGCGATTTGCTTTTACGATTACTAGTTGAGATAGAATATTAGAACATTGATGTTTTACCTCGATTGGTTCTGTTTAATGATCGATTTAGTTATCAGATTTAGTTATCAGTTCAGAGAAGTGATAGGTAAAGAAAATTAAGGTTTGATTTAATCTCTTAGTAAACAATTACATCACTTTGATTTTGCAAGACATGTTGTAGATGTTCTTAAGTAATTTAAAGTTGTAAAAACGCACAAGAGTTTAAAATTTATAAGAAGTTTTTTTGAAAAAAAATACTAAAATTTCGAACTAAATGGTTTTATAGTATAAATGTACTATCTTTTAAAAGTGTTAAAAACCTTGATTTCAATTGACTCCAAGGTCTTCTTGAATTCAAATTTTAAACTCTTGATTAATAAAATCTACTAAAAATAGTAGTTTTTTAAAGTAGTGAAATAGGTACTGCAAGCCCATATTCATGGCAACCCTCCCTCCGTATTATCAAATACATAGAAGTCCTATGTAAGAAATTTACATATTGGTCCTCAAATAATAAATTTGTTTCTCTTTTGGGCTTACTTTTTGCCTTGTACTTGCGGTACCGTTTTTAACTTTGACACTATAAAAAATTTAATCAAAGATATGATGTTCGGTTCAGTGAATTTGTCATGTTTGTTCTTTCGATTCAATTTCTATAGTTTTCACAAATCATTGCAGGAATGATTGCTCTGTGAAAAAAAAATCAACGTTAAAAATTAAGTTTCAGCTTCCAAATTGGTCTTTGACAGGTTTGGGAGCGTTAATGTTTGGATTTTCTTTTATAAAACTTTTAAATTAAGGAATTAATCATGGCTGGCACAACTTACACTTTACGTCCTTGGACTTTCAATACCAACGACATGTCTTTTTTATACAGTCAAGTAACTTTTATACCGTTATTTGACTCTCTCGGAAATCCTATTATTAATTGGGATGGTACGACAAACGCTTACCTTTCAAACGGCACTCTCATCCAGGGCACCACAGCTGTTGACGCAGCAGGTAACAACGTCAACGTGAACCAGTACGGCGTTTCCTATGTGTCAGTAACAGATCTTTCTGGTCTCAGAAATTTAACAGGCCAAAACAATAACTTAACAGCTGGACAAACACATTGGGGCCAAGTGATGTTGCCTTTCCCAAGAATCGTGGCAGCTGACTTTGCAAATTATTTGAAACCAGCTGATCCAACAACTGGCTTGGGTGCTCCAACTTTAGCCGATTTATCTGCTACTGCAACAGTTCAGACTGTTGATTCTTATGGACTAGCAGCAACGAATCCTGATGGAACCCCTATTCTTATTACTGGTACTGCAGCAATTGCAGCAAGTGGAACCAATCCAGCAGTTCCTGCAGCTCCCCAGATTGGCTCTTTTAATTTAACAGGCGCCATTAACGTAAATGGAACTTATACAGCTACTGCGGTGTCGAATACAGCATTTGACAATGCTGCTACTACACAAGCAAATAGCGATACTTACATCAACCCAGGTTCTTTTTACGCAAAACAATTCGATTACTCGAAAATTACTTTTAAAACTGACTATTCAACTACAGGTTCTGGTGGATTTTCTAGCAATGGCTCACAGGGTCAAGCAACTACAACTCCACTCGTTGTGAATCAGTCTAGCGTGGTTGATTACACCCCGCGTATGATCAGTATGGATACAACAACTGCTGGTGTTACATTTGCAAAGGATGCTAACGGTAAAATCTTATTTAACGAAGGTGTAGCCGTAGTAACTGATTGGGGTCAGTTAGATTCAAAAACTGGTCTTGGTCAAGTCGATTATCAAAACTTGTCTGGCAATACTGTTGTAACGAACAATAACTTACCTGTTTATAAATATGTTTTGCAAAATGGATCATGGGTTGCTACCAAGCAACCATTTACCATTACTAACACGCAAGCAGCTCTACACTTTGCTGATGGGTCAGTAGTTCTTGATCCGGTAACACACAACCCGATCGTGATTGATGGGTCTAATTTGTTAGTAGTAAATAATGTGACTGGTGTTGTTACTCCAACAGCATTTGCTAATGGTGCTACAGCAACTTATTCAAATGGTGCTACGATCACAGATCCAACGGCCTTGAATCCACAAACATTCCAACCAACGAATGCACCAATTACCTTAACAGCTATTGCTGCTCATCAAGAACAGTTTATTGGCGCAATTAACCCAGGCGTTGCACCTTACAATGGTTACTTTGCACTTTTTGGTCAGTTCTTTGACCATGGTTTAGATTTCATTGGTAAAGGCGCTCAAAATACTACAGTGAAGATTGCTTTGGCAACTTCAGATCCGTTATACATTGCTCCAGGAAACCCATTAGATGGTTTTGGTGGTATGGGTAATACTTCCATGACAATCAATCGTGCTAACGTAGCTGGTTTTGATACAACTGGCGTAACATCTGGTAATCCAAACTATCTCAACCATTCATCACCTTACATTGACCAATCACAGACTTACGGTTCAGACAACTCAAAAATTAATCTACTCAGAGAATGGGTAAGTTCTGATGGTGGCGTATCATTCCACGCTGGTGCTAATTTGTTAGATGGTCATACGGCCCAAACATGGACTGATGGTTTAGGGCATGTTACTAACTCAACACTGCCAACTTTAAATGAGCTACGCGCTCATTTAGTTGCAACAGGTCGTGATGACTTGAATTGGGATGATATTTCAGGTCTAAGAAACCGTGATGCATCTGGGCACGTGATTACTGGTGCTGGTGCGGGAACTGGCGATGCCATCATTTTAGATATGAATCCACATTTTGATGCGACTCATTTTTCAACTTGGACAACTAAGCCTACTGCGATTGCTTCTTTAACTGGTGCAGCTGCTGGTGTAGCGACTGCAACGAACATTATTGATGCGATCAATGCACAAGCTATTGCAGATGGCCTTCAGATAGCTGGTGGACCTGCTGTCTATAATTTAAACAGTCCAGTAGCTACAATCTCGATGAATAACATCATGATTGGTGCAGGCCCAGGTATGGCTAGCCTTTCTGACTTTATTGACTTTGCAACTTTCCAACCTAAAGCTGGTTTATCAAATGCGATGACAACTTTAGTCAAAGAGTTATTAATCGAGTCGATTGGCGACCACTACGTTGCAGGTGATGGTCGTGCGAACGAAAACGTTGGTTTGACTTCAATCCATCACGTGTTCCATGAAGAACATAACTATCAAGTTGCAGTCATTGAGCAGTCGATTCAAGATCAAGATACTCAAGCTGTGATTAATGGTGATACCAGCCACAACACTTTACACAAATGGCAAGTTGCAACAGCTTTTACAGACGCAAATGGCAACTATTTGCAAAGTGCTAATGGTGCAATCAATTGGGATTCAGATAAGATTTTCAATGCAGCAAAAATTACCGTTGAAATGGAGTATCAGCACATTGCTGTTGACCAATATTCAAGATCAGTGACTCCAGATATTCCTGAGTTTGTTGGATACAACTCCGGCTTAAATGCCAACGTTACAGACGAATACGGTCAAGTTGCATTCCGTTTCGGGCATTCTACATTGCGTGAAACTATTGACACAATGGACCCGTCAGGTGGTTTGACAGGCAAGATTATGAGCTACGCGCTCAAGGATGCATTCTTAAATCCTGCTCTTTACTCACAAGTTGGTGCTGCAGCAATTACGATGGGTATGACACATCAACAAATGAATGAAGTGGACGAGTTCTTGACTCCAGCAATGAACCAAGGTTTACTAGGTCAACCACTTGATCTCGCCGCAATTAACATTGCACGTGGTCGAGATATGGGTATACCAGCCTTGAATGAAATGAGAGTTGCGCTAGGTAAAGCTGCTTATCAAAACTGGTCTGATTTCGGTAGTCATATGCTTCACTCGAGTAACTTAGCTGGCTTTATTGCTGCTTACTCTATGGATGGGGATATCGACCGTGCCAATGCTTTAATGAACGTTTATAACGGTGGTGTTGATAGTGTTTATGGTTACACGTATCAAAGTGCTAACGATTTCATGACCAACAATCACGATGTAGATAAGGTAGATGCTTGGTTGGGTGGTTTAGCTGAACAACACGTTCTTGGTGGTATTTTAGGCGAAACATTTAACTATATCTTCCTCGATCAAATTGAGCGATTAATGGACGGCGATCGTTTCTACTACTTGTACCGTATGGCAGGTTTGCAGATTAACGAACAGATGGTCAACGAGCAGTTCAAAGATGTTGTTGAACGTAATACAGGTTTAACACACTTGAACGGTAACATTTTTGCATATGCAGATGCTTACTACGACGAATCACAAAAGGCTTCATCTTCTAATATCGTAGTTCAGGGTCGTGAACATAAGTATGCTGATGTTATGGCGACTTATGAGGCAGCTAATTCAACTGCGCCACAACAGCATGTCGGTATTTATAGTGTTGGATCAAGTTCTACTGGTGGTGTGAATGCTGAATTAGGTAATGGTGTTATTAAGAGCATCACTACAGTTATCCATAATGAAGGTGGTCAAAACTTAACTGCCTCTGACTTTAACAATCAGCAACCTGGTGCCGTTTTAGCAACAATTGCTGAGAAGTACGTTTATGATGTTCGTCCTGATGTAATGCATGGCCAAACAGCCTTAGATGGTATGCCAGTTTCTGGTGATGGTTCTAATGAAGTCTTGGTTGGTACTAATTATGACGACGTAATCTTTATGGGTGGTGGTGATGACACAGCGTATGGTGATGGTGGTAATGACATTATTTACGGTG
>CAISYI010000127.1 GCA_903889595.1 uncultured beta proteobacterium | reverse complement strand
GAATCAATCCGTTGCATATAGTTCCCCAGGTATCGGAAATACGATTCATATTGCTAGTGAACTTTTTAACCAAAAGACGGGTACCCACATGCTGCATGTACCCTATAAAGGAAGTGCCCCTTCTTTAAACGCATTAGTTGGTGGGGAAGTACAAGTAGCGATTATGCCGCCTGGTATTGTGATGCCCTTTATTCGTAGCGGGAAGTTACGCGCAATTGGATTTACAGGTGAGAAACGCTTACCAGAATTACCTGATATACCCACGATGGCAGAAGTTGGGATTAAAGATATGGTGTTTCAGGGAACTTGGATGGGGCTGTTTGGCCCAGCAAATTTACCTAAAGCCATTGTTGAGCGCTTAAATAAGGAATTTTCAAGAGTGCTTCAACAACCAGCACTAAAACAAACCCTTACAAACTCCGTAGCAGGATATGTCCCAGATGGTGGTACACCAGATCAGATGGCTAAACTACTTCGTGATGATGTCAAAAGATATTCTGAAATATTACAAAAATTAAATATACAACCTACTTAAAAGAAAAACGAAAGCATAACTTATGACGAATACGACACCTAGATTTCCACATTTACCTGTTGAATCTTTATCACCAGAACAAAAAGTTGTTTATGACAAACTAGTCAATGGTCCGCGTAAAGGAATTCGTGGACCTTTCGGGGCGCTCCTGCGCAATCCAACACTTGCCGACCGAGTCAGTCAATTAGGGGACAGTGTTCGATTTGAAAGTAGTTTGCCTGACACCATCAGAGAAATGATGATTTTGATGGTGGCAAGATTTTTTAAAGCAAGATACGAATGGCATGCGCATGGCATGATTCTTAAAGGACTTGGTTTTGCGGATGACAAAATTGAAGCGATTGGTCGTCGTCAGCGTCCAGTAGGACTGACTGAAGATGAAACGATTGTGTTTGATTTCGTGACAGAGCTTCTCAACGACGGTGAAATCACTGATCCAACGTTTGATAAAGCGAAATCTCGTTTTGGCGAAATCACTGTCCTAGATATTCTTGCTACAGCGGGTTATTTTGGTTTTGTTTCAATGATTCTCAATGCAATCCGTCTGCAAGTTCCTGAGGGCGGCATGATTATGCCGGAAGACTGAAAACTAGGATGATCCTATTTTTAGAAAATGAGTAAAAACCCCTATATCACCTTACTTTGAATTGATTAAGATGGTTTGAGTAAAACTTTTGCATTACTAACTATAACTATCATGGAGACAACATGACATCAAGACGTTCATTTATTAAAAATTCAGTATTTTCAGGAATCTCTTTTTGTTCCTGCGCAATGTTGGATAGCGCCTTTGCACAATATCCCTTAACGGAAGAGCAAAAACGATTAGTAGCCCTCACAAAAGATGCTGGTAATGATCCTAAAAATAACTATCGTCATCCTAATATGGGTAATAAGCGCAAGCCTACTTTTATTGATGGTAGACGCATCACAACGATTGACACCCATGCCCACTGTTTTTTCCCTGAAGCGGTAGCTTTAGCCGGTGAAGGAGCCAATATTAATGCTTCCGTCAAAGGCGGCCCGCAACACTACATCCCAATGAGTAATCGTGAGGCAGTGCAGTATCGCCTCGATACGATGGATGCGATGGGTATTGATATGCAGATTTTATCCGTCAACGTCTTTTGGTATAACAAATCAAGGGAAATTGCGACAGAGATTTGCCGGATTAATAATGAAAATTTAGCGGCCCTTTCTTTAGCTCATCCAGGTCGATTTGCTGCTTTTGGTTGCATCGCTATGCAATTCCCTGACTTAGCTGTTAAACAACTCGAAGCACTCATGAAAATGCCGGGTATGAAAGGCGCAGCCATTCAGGCCAAAATGTT
>CAISYI010000126.1 GCA_903889595.1 uncultured beta proteobacterium | reverse complement strand
ATTAATCCAAAGTTTCTAATTTAACAATCGATGCACCGTGATTATTACCAATCCACAAAACTGGTTTAGCTTGCGTGTTATCTGCAAACACACGACGAATGTTCGTTGGTCTTGGTAATTCATATTCGATGAACTGATCGTTTTTAGTATTTAATCTGGCCACACGATCCGTTGTCATAGAACCTGTCCAAGCAAATTGGTCTTTATCTAAAGTAACATCGTAGGGTGCTGAATACGGGGTTGGAACTAACCATTCCTTCATTTCACCAGTCTTAGTATCTAACATACCAATCTTGTGGCCGCGGAACTGCCCTACCCATAAACGATCCTGCGGATCCATCGAACCTCTGCGTGGAGATGCTTCTTTGGTGGGGAAGCTGTAAAAGGTAACCTTACCCGTTTTAGCATCAATTCGCCCAATTTCTTGTTGACGGAAATCGGTAAAGAAGCAATTGTTTTGCGAATCACTAATCACATCATAAATATTGTGTTGGAGTTTCGAGCCTTTAAATGGAGCCCAAGTCTCAATGGCGCCGGTCTTTAGATCAAAACGATGTACACCTGCAAAGCCACTGTTTTGCGCCCATACTTTGCCGTCGACATCTTTATTCCAGGCATCCACTTGATTGAGTTGAGTGGAAGGTAGATTATCTTCTGGTGGCGGTGTGAAAAAGCGGAACTTCTCAGTTTTTTGATCAAACTGAGCAACCGATGCTTGGTACATATTGCCAAGCCATAATTTACCATCACGATCGTTACGAATGGCGAGTACTCCAACTGGATAATCCTTTTTTGAAATCCCCACTTCATATTCTTTGATTTGACCTGTCACCGGATCCATCTTCGCAATTTGTTGCTCGCCAAAGTTGGAATACCAAACGGTACCTGTTTTATCTAAAACCACATCGTGTGGCTGAATCAGTGGTCTTGGTAACTGGTACTCGGTATAAATCACGTTAGTTGATGCGCCTTTTAAACGCGGGAAAGTTTTGAGTTCATAGTTCCAGGTTTGGCGATTATTGAGATTAATACTGGCTAAAAAGTCGCCCATTTCCTTATAAATCCGCACACGGTCTTCACCTTGCTCTTCCATGACCCTTGCACCCTTACGCATTTGTGGCAGACCAGGCATACTTTGATTTACATAAGCTTGCATCCGAGGTAAAACGATTTTTAAGAACTCTTCTGAACTATATTTAGAGCCCACGACTCTTTGCAAGGTGTGACAAGTCACACACGTGAGTAAGGCTTTTTTCTCACGCTCAGAACCAGGCATACTTGCCATCCATTCGGCATTACTGAGTTGCGTTGAGATATCTTTGACTGTTTGCAAAGTAATGTCTTTGACGACGGTTGCTTTGTCACTCACGTTAATTTGTATTGGACTAGGCAATTCAAAGCCAGTCGCCTTGATAGTCAATTCATAATCACCTGAGGAGATCTTAGAGCGCGGAAAAGCAAAGTCACCTTTGGCATGACTAACTACAGAGATGGTGATGGTTGAGTTCTTCTTTTTAGCACTAATCACGACCCCTTCCATCAAACCTTCTTTACTAGAAGAGACGACACCTTTAATCGCAAAATCAGAGGGTACAACTGATGAAGTAGTATTTTGTGCGTTTGATATTACTGCAAAAGTGCTGAGCAAAAATGCAAAAATTGCACCAATATGTAGGGTGGTCTTATTCATAGGTCTCTTCTTTTAAGTTGTTTTAATAAATCCTACTACTTTTTAGCTTTTTTTAAAACTAGTTTTTATACCTAAATCGTCACAACTCGAGCTGTTAAATGCAACGCAATCGGTTAATTTAGTCGACTTTTTAATGGAAGTTAGCGTTCAAAATAAGATCAATTTATGCAGTAATTCTTTTCAAGAATTTGCATGATTTTGATTGAAATTCGGACCCATTTTCTGTAAAATAGAAACATCATTAAGAGAGTGGCGAAAGCCTCACCAACCTGCCTAAACCGGGCAAGGTGGTTGCGCAAAAGCGGATGTGACCTTCGGGTAACTAAACGGCAAGCTCTCTTTCTGAGGGCTTTTTTTT
>CAISYI010000125.1 GCA_903889595.1 uncultured beta proteobacterium | reverse complement strand
GTAATGAATCACCAGCTTGTAATGGGATATCTGCTTCAATCACATCTTTACCGAGTTGTGAGGCTAAAGTTTCGCCAGTACCAATCTTAATACCCTTTAACTCATTGGTATAACGGTTCTGATCTTCTCCACCCTCTCCCGTATTGGATTTTCCACCAATACGATTCATAGCGACGGCTAAAGTTGCGTGGGCCTCTGTAGAGATGGAGCCTAAAGACATGGCACCTGTAGCAAAACGTTTTACGATTTCTTTCGCTGACTCTACTTCAGACACATCAATTGCGTTACTTGGCTCGATTTTGAATTCAAACAAACCTCTCAAAGTCATATGACGCTTGCTTTGATCGTTAATTAAATTCGCATATTCTTTGTAAGTTTGATAACCACCGTTTTCTGGTCCAGTTTTCGTTGAGTGCTGTAATTTCGCAATAGAATCTGGAGTCCACATATGGTCTTCACCACGAATTCTAAATGCATACTCGCCACCCGCATCCAACATGTTTGCCAAGACAGGATCTTCACTGAATGCTTTTTGATGCATTAATATGGCTTCTTCAGCTACTTCAAATATGCCTATTCCACCAACATTGGATGCTGTGCCATTAAAGTATTTTTCAATTAACTCTTCTGATAGTCCAATCGCCTCAAAAATCTGTGAACCTGTATAAGACATGTAGGTGGAGATACCCATCTTTGACATTACTTTTTGTAAGCCCTTTCCTACGGCCTTAATGTAATTCTTAATGGCTTTTTCTGCTGACAAATCACTTGGTAAATTTTTTGCTAAATCAGCTAAAGTTTCCATCGCAAGGTAGGGATGGATTGCTTCTGCACCATAACCAGCCAATAATGCGAAGTGATGTGTTTCTCTTGCTGAACCTGTTTCTACAACTAGTCCAGTACTTGTTCTTAAACCTTTTTGTACTAGATGCTGATGAATTGTTGATGTAGCTAACAATGCTGGAATCGCTACAAAATCCTGCGCAACTTGGCGATCACTCACAATTAATATGTTGAAGCCAGAATGCACTGCATCCACGGCTTCAGCACACAAAGATGCCAATCTTGCTTCGATACCATCTTTACCCCATGCAATTGGATAGCAAATATCTAATTCATGCGTTCTAAATTTTCCACCAGTATATTGCTCGATATTTCTAATTTTAGAGATTGCTTCTAAATCTAAAATAGGCTGACTGACTTCGAGTCGCATCGGTGGGTTAATGTTATTGGTATCTAATAAATTTGGTTTTGGGCCAATGAAAGATACTAATGACATCACCATATTTTCACGGATGGAGTCAATTGGAGGGTTCGTAACTTGTGCGAATAACTGCTTGAAATAGTTATACAGAATTTTGTTTTTGTTGGATAAAACAGCCAGTGGACTATCGTTACCCATAGAACCAATTGCTTCTTCACCAGAAAGCGCCATTGGTGCCATTAAAAACTTTAAATCCTCTTGAGAATAGCCAAATGCTTGTTGACGATCTAATAGCTTCGCTGGACTACGACTGGTTAATGATGATTCAACATCAATGGTTTTAACCGTGAGTTCATCTAATTTAATTCTGACTGCTTCAATCCAGCTCTTATAAGGCTTTGCTTTAGATAAAGAATCTTTTAATTCTTCATCTTCAATAATACGTCCTTGTTCCATATCGATGAGGAACATCTTGCCAGGCTGCAAACGCCATTTTTTAACAATCTTACTTTCTGGAAACTGCAAAACACCAGCCTCAGAAGCCATAATCACTAAATCGTCATCGGTAACGTAGTATCGTGCTGGGCGAAGTCCATTACGATCTAAAGTAGCTCCGATTTGTCTACCGTCGGTAAACGCAATCGCAGCTGGACCATCCCATGGCTCCATCATAGCGGCGTGATACTCATAAAATGCTCTACGGTTTGTGTCCATCAATGTGTGCTGTTCCCAGGCTTCTGGAATCATCATCATCATGGCATGTGTGAGCGGATAACCGGCCATGACTAGCAACTCTAGACAGTTATCAAAACTTGCTGTATCAGACTGACCTGGGTAAATGAGAGGCCATAATTTTTTCAAATCATCACCTAAAACAACAGATTTGATGGCTCCAGTTCTGGCATTAATCCAGTTTACGTTACCTTTTACTGTATTAATTTCACCGTTATGTGCAATTAATCGGTAAGGATGTGCTAACTCCCATGCTGGGAATGTATTAGTAGAAAAGCGTTGGTGAACCATGGCTAAAGCAGATACAAACCTGTTATCTGTTAAATCTGTGTAATAAGCACCAACCTGATTCGCTAATAAAAGACCTTTGTAAACAATAGTTCTAGCTGACATTGATGTGACAAAGTATTCCTTACCGTGCTTTAAATCTAAATTTTGAATAGCATGGCTTGCAGATTTACGAATAATGTATAACTTGCGCTCTAAAGCATCTGTTGTCATTATTTCGCGACCACGGCCAATGAAAATTTGGCGAATCACCGGCTCTGATTTTCTAACATTGGGTGACATAGGCATGTTCGCATCTACCGGAACATCTCTCCAACCCAAAATTTCTTGCCCTTCTATTCTGATTGTTCTTTCTAACTCCTGCTCACAAGCCAGTCTTGAGGCATGCTCCTTGGGTAAAAATACCATACCAACGCCGTACTCACCATCCGGTGGAAGCTCAACGCCATTCTTTGCCATTTCCTCACGAAAGAGAAGGTCGGGAATTTGTACCAGTATTCCAGCACCATCGCCCATTAATGCATCTGCGCCAACAGCTCCGCGATGATCTAAATTTTCTAAGATTTTTAAACCTTGACTAACAATCTCATGGGCTTTCTTACCTTTAATATGCGCTACAAAACCAACTCCACACGCATCATGTTCATTGCGTGGGTCATACAAGCCTTGTGCTTGTGGGCGTAAATTCAATTGTTGTGTCATATTTTTCCCATTCTTTTTTGTCAATTTTTTAACTGACAAAAAACCTATATTTAGCTGAAGAATTAAACTATAGGGGATTACCCCCAATAGCACAAATGTTATTACACTTACTCTGTCCCCATTATCAAATCTGCACCAAGTTGGAGATGTCGCCTAGGGGGACAGAGTAGAGATTTGTCAATGTGGGACTAGTTCCTGTAGCCAGTTTCGCCAGTTTTGTTGGCGCTCAAACGGTGTGTTTCCTAGATGCCAAAAGGGTAGGATATCTACTAGACCATAATTAGACTCTTGTCCAGAATGAATCCGGTAACTTGACCAAATATAGTGCTCTGGATGCGCCACTAATTTTTCTCTGACACAACTGAGGTCAATCATTGCTTGGCACATTAATAGAGCTTGATCAGTTTCAATCATTTTTGAGTAGTATCGACCCTGCCAAACTGTGCCAGTTTTCTGATGCTGCTGATTGTATTTTTGGGTAAATCTTCGACAAAGAGATTGCATAGTTCTCGCCAGACTTGACTCATCTTTAGGGGTTACTAACATTTCAAGTTGATTTGGCAAGATACTGTAGGCATGGATAGTTAATTGATACGTTTTAGCGGCATCTCTTAACCAAGCTAGGAAAGTCAATTTCATCTCATCGCTAGCAAAGATTTTCAGCGACTCCTGGCCCTTTGCCCTAATAAACATTGGGGTGCCCGGAGAAAGTAAGCGCGCTTTCCTGGCCATAGATATTATTTAATCTGTCAAAGTGGAGTATTTGGCATTCTCTTTAAATCCTGGGATGACCCAATCACCGTCCTCAGAAACAACACCTTCTGGAACTTCACGAGAGCCCTCGGGTAATCCTTGCAATGCCTTTGCCATGTAATTAATCCAAATGGGCAGAGCTAATCCTCCACCGGTCTCTCTTGCCCCAAGGCTTCTTGGCTTATCAAAGCCAATCCAGACAACAGCTGCCACTTTTGGCTGATAGCCAGCAAACCAGGCATCATGAGAATCATTCGTGGTTCCGGTCTTACCGGCAATATCAGATCTTTTTAAGCGCCCTCGAGCGGACGCCGCAGTTCCTGATTTGGTTACTTCTTGTAATAAACTATCCATCACAAATGCAGTTCTTGCATCTAAGACTCTTTTTGCACCATCTTCAACAGATTTTGGAGATGCCTGAAACAAAACCTTACCTTTGGCATCTACAATTTTGTCAATTAAATACGGTGTAATTTCATAACCGCCGTTGGCAAAAACACTGTAACCCAAAGACATTTGTAATGGTGTCGCAGACCCGGCGCCAAGTGCAAGGGTTAAATAAGGTGGATTTTTTTCAGGTTCAAAACCAAAACGCTGAATATAATCTTGCACATAATGAGGTCCTATTGATCGCATAATTCGTACCGAAACTAAATTTTTAGATTTAGCTAGAGCCGTTCGGACAGTCATTAAACCTTCCATTTTTCCATCATAGTTTTTTGGCTCCCACGCCTTACCACCCGTCTCTAAACCACTAAATGATAGGGGGCCATCATTCACAATTGTTCTTGGCATAATGCCTTTTTCAATTCCAGCTGCGTATAAGAAAGGTTTAAAGGATGAACCTGGTTGGCGCTCTGCCATCATTGCATGATTAAATTGATTTCTCTTAAAATCAAATCCACCAGTCATAGATAAGATTGCTCCTGTATGGGTGTCCACTGAAATGAGTGCGCCTTCAACTTCGGGTAATTGCGTAATCTGCCAACCACCATTGACTTTAGGCATCACACGAATAATCGAACCCACTGAAATTTTCATTTTGGGCTGGGCTGATGAGCTTAACGCTTCTTTAACAAATTTGAGAGCGTCTCCCTGCAGGACAACAACTTCACCGGTGGAAATAAATACTTTTAATTCATTTGGTGAGGCTGTCAAAACCACTCCTGCTAAGACATCATCACTACTTGGATGATCGTTCAAGGCATTATCTAAAGCTCTTTTCATTTCCTTGCTATCCATGGCAGCATTGGGAATTTTTACCAAACCTTCAGGCCCCCTGTATCCCTGCTTGGAGTCATAATCCATAATACCTTTACGTAATGCTAAGTAAGAGGCATCCTGATCAATTCTTTTTACGGTTGTGTAAACATTTAGTCCTTGTTGATAAACATTTTCTCCATACATAGAAATTAGGAGTTGACGTGCATTTTCAGCGACAAATTCAGCGTGTATTTCAAACTCTCGTCCTAAACCTTTAACATTTAACTCTTCTAGCATGGCGGTTGCATACTGTTCGGGAGTAATGTATTTGAGGTCACGCATTCTTTGCAAAATATATTCTTGTCGAATTTTTGCACGCCGAAAATTAACCACGGGATTGTAAGCAGATGGGGCTTTGGGTAATCCAGCCAACATTGCAGACTCCGCTATCGTTAAACCTGAAACATTCTTACCAAAATAAATCCTTGCTGCACTGGCAAAACCATATGAGCGTTGTCCCAAGTAAATTTGGTTCATGTACAACTCAAGAATCTGATCCTTTGAAAGATTTTGTTCAATCTTGAAGGCCAATAAAACCTCATAAAGCTTTCGACTTAACTTTTTTTCATTCGATAAGAAAAAATTCCTTGCAACTTGCATCGTAATGGTTGATGCACCTTGATTAAAACGTCCACTTAAGTTTGCCACAATCGCTCTGGCGAAGCCCTGTAGATCTACCCCGCTATGATCGTAAAATCGGTCATCTTCAATTGCAAGAACAGCATTTTTTAGCGCTACTGGGAAATCGTTGATGGGAGTTACATTCCTTCTCTCTTCTCCAAACTCTCCAATCAAAATTCCTTCGTTTGTGAAAATTCTAAGCGGTACTTTAGGTCTGTAATCTTTAACAACGTCAAGTGATGGTAAATGGGGGGTGGCGATAATAACGGCATATGCGCCTAGTAATCCTATTGCAACTAATCCACTGAGACCAAGTGCTGCAAAAATAATAAGTAATTTTTTCATCTTTTTATTATAGATATCCTGTATTCATTCGTCACCGCCTAAATGAGTCAGATTTGTCTTACATGGTTTTCAGCATTAAGTAAGACTTATTGTTGTAACAATGAACCATGTTTAATAGAAAAATAACCCCAGAATCTTTTGATGATTCTCTAGAAGATTTTGAAGACTTAGTCCAAGATCCTTTTTTAAAGCGAGATTTATCAAATAAATCAATCATTAATGATACATCCTCAGTTGATCTAGATACCGGGGAAATACTTCGTCCTCAGGTTCAGGAAAAGTCTAGAAATACAAAAAAAAGACTGGTTCCCAATCCTCCTGAAAATCGTCAATTATCCCAACCCACATATAGTGAGGTATTAAAAACGCCTTTGTTTTTCTTATTACCTATTGGAACTGGTTTATTTTTTTGCATGATGACCTGTTTCATTGGATATTTTTTTTATGAAAATAAATTTTCATCACTATCTTTACAAGCCGAACAAACAACTGAAAAAGTCACTAATTTAGATAGCTTAGTAAAACAACTTCAAATGACACTCTCCTCTTCGGAAGAGTCTGAAGAGGTTTTAAGTCAGTTAGAGGTTTTATCAATTGGTCTTGAGGATGTTGAGACCGCTTTACAAAACCATATACAAACCACAAAACATACATCACCGTTACCGGTTATCAAAAAGCCATCTCCATTTGACAGCCTTAAAAATGTTTCTTATTTGGGTTTTTATGGCACCAACAATCAAACAATTGCCATTATCCGTATTAAAGAACAGCAAAAAGAAATATTAACGGGTCAATCTGTGACTGAACTCTGGCAATTAACCTCAATCCACCCTAATCATATAATCGTTACCCATTCCGATGGTATGACTCAACAAATTGCTAGGAAGAAGGCTTTATTTTGAAATATTTATTTTGTCTGATCCTACTATGGGTTAATTTTTCAACTAACTTTACGTTTGCTAGCTCAACGGACTCTCAACGCTCTGGTCAAAATTTATTGCCAAATCATCCAATTCAAATGAATTTTGATGACATTTTGACTAAGGATGCTTTCGGACTATTGGCGAAACTTGGAAATATTGAAATGATTGGCCTTGAAAAAATTGAAGGGCGTTCGTCTGTTCATTTTAATAACACTCCCTGGAAAGTTGCCTTTGCTTATTTACTTTCTAATCATGGTTTATCCTCCACTCATCAAGAGAATTTAGTAATAATCGGCTCCCTCAAAGAATTACAAGAATTGCGGAATCATTTGACAAAATCCGTTAATGAACAAGCTCCTTCAAAATCCCAGCAAGTTCTTATTGAAGCCCGGATTGTTGAAGCGGATTATCGATTTGCGAGGAATTTAGGTGTCAAGCTTGGTTATCAACACCAAGAAGGTTCCAAAATTCAAGGTAAGTTCTCATCGGATTTATCCACTAGGGGTTTAAACGGTTTTGACTCACCAATCGCAGCAATCACTATGTTAAAAAAAGGCGTATTACCTTTTCTGGATTTTGAATTATCTGCGCTTGAATCGGATGGTCAAGGCAATATTATTGCCAATCCAAGGATTGTTACAGCCAATAAAACCTTAGCCACTATCGAGCAAGGTACGGAACTTCCCTATCAGTCCAGTAGCAAAGAAGGGTCAAAGGTTCAATTTAGAAAAGCAAATTTAAAGTTAGAAGTCACTCCAACTATTGAAGATCACCACATTCTATTAGATGTTGAAATCAGCAAAGATTCAATTGGAATGAAAACAGAGCAGGGGTTTGCGATTAATACGAAACACTTAAAATCCAAAATTTTAGTAGAAGATGGTGGTACGGTAGTCATTGGTGGCATCTATTTACAAACAGAACGCGAAGATATTGTGAAAATTCCTCTTCTTGGAGATATCCCTTATTTTGGAAAATTTTTTCAGCATGAAACCAAGTTAAAAGATAAGACCGAACTTTTGGTTTTTTTAACACCATCCCTAATTGATCATCATGGTAGGTACCTAAATGATCCCAAATAAACAATTTTTTTGAAGATTTTCTTCTTTCATCAAAACCTTGCGTAAAATTGTGTTTATGAATGGTATTCTAAATAATATTATCCTCGTTGGTTTAATGGGAGCTGGTAAAACTACAGTCGGAAAAGTCTTAGCGAAAAGACTTGGCAAAGTATTTATCGATAGTGACCATGAAATTGAAAAGAGGTGTGGTGTCAAAATCCCTACTATTTTTGAAATGGAGGGGGAGGATGGCTTTCGTAAAAGAGAAGCGTCTGTTATTAAGGACTTGGTCTCACTCGATAACATCGTTTTAGCAACTGGCGGTGGCAGTATTTTACTGCCAGAAAACCGCGAGAATCTGCGGCAATTTGGTTATGTCATTTATTTACGTGCCAACCCTCATGATTTATGGCTTAGGACTCGACATGATAAATCCAGGCCTCTTTTAAATACGCCTGATCCGCAAAAGAAATTCAAAGAATTATTTTCAATCAGAGATCCGCTTTACACTTCAATTGCTCATCAAATTATCGATACAGGCAGACCTAATGTTAGTCAACTGACAAATCAACTTGTAATGCAACTGGAGTTACAGACTTGAAAACTTTAAACGTTAATCTTGGAGATCGCTCCTATCCAATATTTATTGGTCAAGACCTTTTGGATGACGTCAAATTATTTTCTCAATTCAAAAGCTCAAGCGCTTCTTTTATCGTCACAAACACGACTGTTGAACCACTTTATGCCGATCGATTAGAGGCAAGCCTAAAAGCAAATGGCCAACATGTGGTTCGAATTGTTTTACCTGATGGCGAGGCTTATAAGACTTGGGAAACACTCCAACTCATATTTACTGGCTTATTAGAGTCAAATGCCGACCGTAAAGCGACTATTTTTGCCCTTGGTGGCGGTGTAGTTGGTGATATGGCTGGTTTTGCTGCCGCATCCTATATGCGGGGGATTAAGTTCGTACAAATTCCTACAACATTACTTTCTCAAGTTGATTCTTCTGTAGGTGGGAAAACGGGTATTAACCATCCTCTTGGTAAAAACATGATTGGGGCGTTTTATCAACCTATTGCAGTCCTGATTGATTTAAAAACACTTTTAACCTTACCCAAAAGAGAATTAGCTGCCGGTTTAGCCGAGGTGATTAAACATGGTGCAATCGCTGATTCTTTGTTTTTAGATTGGATTGAACAAAATGCTCAAGGTTTAAATCAATATGATCTCAATTGTCTAGAGCATGTAGTAATAAGGTCTTGCGAGATCAAGTCAGAAGTTGTCGCTCAAGATGAAAAAGAGAGTGGCGTGCGTGCCCACCTTAATTTTGGACACACCTTTGGTCATGCAATTGAGACTGGCATGGGTTATGGGGAATGGTTGCACGGCGAAGCGGTTGGTTGCGGAATGGCAATTGCTGCGGAGTTGTCTCAGCAATTAGGCTATCTATCAGTTGATGATAAAAATCGACTGATGCGTATTATCCAAACTCTTCATTTACCGACCAAGGCTCCCCTATGGGACACGTCCCGATATTTATCCTACATGTCTCATGATAAAAAAGCAGAGTCTGGTCAAATTAAATATGTTGTTCTTGAAAAATTAGGGCAAGCTAAGGTTCAAAAAGTTACTGATGATTTAGTCGTTCCAGCATTAAAGGCCTGCGGAGCCGCTTAATGACTTCCTTGGCTTCTTACGCAGCTTCGGCTGAATTTAGTCTAGGCCGAGTTCATCAAGAGTCAGTCGAACCGACTAAATCGGGTCGAAATCCTTTTCAGAGAGATCGAGATCGGATTATTCATTGTGGCGCTTTTCGTCGGCTTGAATACAAAACCCAAGTTTTTTTGAATCATGAGGGTGATCACTTTCGAACCCGCTTAACGCATAGTTTGGAAGTTGCTCAAATTGGTCGCGCCATTGCCAGAAGGTTAAATTTAAACGAGGATTTGGTTGAAGCTATCTGTTTAGCTCATGATTTAGGTCACACACCTTTTGGTCACATAGGACAAGATGCTTTGAACGATTGTATGAAAGACCATTTTGGTTTTGAACATAACTTACAAAGTTTATGGGTCGTTGATTTTTTAGAAATAAGGTATCCAACTTTTGACGGTTTAAACCTAACTTTTGAGACCAGAGAAGGAATTCTTAAACATCTATCAAATAACAACCTTCAACGTCACCGTAAATGGCTTGGGCAATTAACCCATCAATTTGAAAATCATCAGCAACCAAGTCTCGAAGCCCAACTGGCTAATATCGCTGATCAGATAGCCTACAACAATCATGATATCGAGGATGGCTTAAGATCTGGATTAATCAATATCGAAGATCTTCATCAAGTCACCATTTGGCAAAACCAGCTCAATATAGTTCGCTCCATTTATCCTAACCTAGATGATCGTAGGCTAAAGCATGAAGTCATTCGACATATGATTCATTTATTAGTCGATGACTTAGTCAAGAGCTCCTTAAAACGAATCAATGAATATTTACCTAACAGTATTAATGAAGTACGAAGCCTACCACAGATGATTGGGTTCTCTCCTGAGGTCAAGGAGCAAATGATAGAACTGAAGCGGTTTTTGTTTCAGAACCTATATCGACACCCTCAAGTAGTCAAAGTAACGGATGAGGCAGCCCAGCAAGTTCGCTTTCTTTTTAAACATTACATTGAATTTCCTAAGGAAATTCCGTCAGATTTTTTACTTGGCCAAAATTATGAACCACATCGTCGCGTTGCTCACTATGTTGCAGGTATGACAGATAGGTTCGCTAAAAAAGAGTTTTTACGATTGAGTAAATGCTTTAATTAAAAGATACTCTTTGTCTAATTTGTAATTGCTAAATGAGCGATATATCCGGATCGATTTTCTCCAGCAGATTTAGCTTTTGCGTCCAATCTAGCCAAAACTCTTTTAGGTAAAGAAATATTTATTCTTTCAATTTCATCTGATAATAAGGCAGGATTCAACTCTGCAATTGCCCAAATATATCCCTTAAATTCTTTTTTCTTCTGCAAATCAGTAATTAAACTAGGTTTTGGAATCTTTTTACCTGTATCGAGTGCGAGTTCAATCCACAACTCAATTGCTTCTTTTGCGTTTTCAATTGCTTCGTCTACTCCTGAATCAGAAGCTGAAAAACATCCGTCTAAGTCCGGTACTATAACGCCCCAGGCTAATTTCTCGTTGCCGGGCTCAATTGCAATAGGATATTTCATATAATTTCCTTTTTTTAGTTAATTCCAGCATTCTTCAATATACTTTTAACTAATCCAATACCTAGGTCTTTTTTTGGGTGGGGAACTGTTATGTGACCTATTTTGAATGGGTGGATAAAGATATAATGTGATCCTTTTGATCTATTTAATCTCCAACCATCAAGTTCTAATTTTTTGATTAGTTCTCTACTATTCATCTTTATATTATACACACCATACACACAAAATAACAATCATTTTTTTATTAATCAACTTTAAAAAAATGGAACGTTTTTATTGTTGTTTAGATGAATAAGTACGAAGATTATTGTTAGTAATTAAAGAATTAAATTAACCCCGCCCTGCTTTGCGACATGCTTCGCAACAGAAGCAAAGAACTCTTCATTGGTCTTTGTGTCTAACCACAATGGCGACTTCTTCGTTCCTGACCATCGAAAATGATAACCACCCTCTTTTGCAGCTAACCAGAGTTCATGCAATGGGGTTTGGAGATTAATTACAATAACAGTATTATTTGGAAACTTTATGTTTAAAACGTTACTGCCTTGTCTTTGGGTATCAACGTCAAAATCTGTTGTTTCAAAGAGTTTTTCTAAGGCTTGTTCGACTTTATCGATAGCTTGGTTTGCTAATTCTTTAAATTCTGAATCTTCAATTTTTTCAATTGGCGTTTGCATGATATATTCAGTCAGCCTTATGTTGTTTTTGTTTTAATTTTTCCACTAGATGAATAATGAAAAATTCCTTTAAATCCTATTGTAGTTATTTTTTATTCTTTTTTCTTTGCGCATGTGGTGTAAAGGGGCCTTTATTTTTTCCCCCTCCAAGTCCAACGCCAAATATGCCGAATAAACCCGAACCTGTTGGCAAAATATACCCGGTAGAGAAAGTCACAACAGCACCAACTGTCTCCACTTCCCCTATTTCCAATGATTCAAGTTCAAAAGCTCAACCATTGGATAATACAAAGAATGTTCCTTCCACTTTAAAGAATTAAGTTTATGCAATTACTTCCTCAATTAATCGGGTTTTCTGAGCAAAATGGTCAATGGTATGCAGAAAATGTTTCACTAGCTTCTATCGCTCAGCAGTTTGGCACCCCCTGTTATGTATATTCTAAGCAGGCTTTAACCCAAGCATTTGCAGCTTATGACAAAGCCTGCTTCAGAAAAGATGGCACACGTCGCGCTCGTGTTCATTATGCGATGAAAGCTAATAGTAATTTAGCTATTTTGAATATTTTTTCTAAGCTAGGTACTGGTTTTGATTTGGTTAGCGGTGGGGAACTGGCTCGTGTGATTGCGGCAGGCGGCAAGGCTTCGGATTGTGTTTTTTCAGGTGTTGGTAAATCCCACTCTGAAATTTCTACAGCACTCAAAGCGGGTGTTAAATGCTTTAATGTGGAATCAATTCCTGAACTAACACGTATTAATGAGATAGCTGGCTCCCTTCAACTGATTGCACCGATTTCACTGCGCGTTAATCCCGATGTTGATGCTAAGACACACCCCTATATTTCGACAGGTTTAAAAGACAATAAATTTGGAATTACGTTTGAAGATGTCATTCATACCTACCAAGTTGCTCACCAAATGCCCAATATTCAAATTGTTGGTATCGACTGCCATATTGGCTCTCAAATATTAGACATTAGCCCTTTTTTAGATGCTCTTGATCGTGTTTTATCCCTGATTCGCCAATTAGAAACTGTTGGTATTACTATTCAACACCTTGATATTGGTGGAGGTTTAGGCATTGACTATGGTGGTGATACTCCCCCGGATATTACAAAATTTGCAAATACTCTGTTGGATCATATTGAGAAATCTGGATTTTCTAATTTAGAGGTTATTTTTGAACCCGGGAGATCTTTAGTTGGCAATGCCGGTGTACTACTTACCCTAGTAGAATACTTAAAGCCTGGTGAGACGAAAAACTTTTGTATCGTCGACGCTGCCATGAATGACTTAATGCGACCGGCAATGTATGAAGCATTTCATGCAATTGTTCCAGTAAGTTCTACTAGTAATGATTTATCAGTTTATGACGTGGTGGGTCCTGTTTGTGAAACGGGAGATTGGCTAGGTCGTGATCGCACTCTTAGTGTTAAACCTGGTGATGTTTTAGCTATTTTATCAGCTGGAGCTTATGGATTCAGCATGTCCTCCAATTACAACACGAGACCAAGGCCAGCTGAAATCTTGGTTGATGGCACTTCTCTTCATGTTATTAGAGATCGTGAAACTCTTCTTGATTTGTATCATGGTGAACACATTGTTTGATTTTTTATATGTCTTGAAAAATAAATTGCTAAATTGTTTGTTTTTAAATAACTACGTGATATAGTTAAATTAGTTGTTCCACGTCTGCTTATCCTAAGTATATGTACTATTAAGAATAGTAACTCTGTTGTCTCAATATCTAGCTTGAGACAAAAAAAATTCAAATATCATTCTATTAAAACTAAGTTCAAAATTTGAATCTTTTTTTTTGAATTATTCTTCACCTATCTGTAACTAAAATCCCTTTGAATTCAAAGAAAATATCGAATAACTTTTGATAAACCATTTAAATTTATGTGATTACATATGAACAATAATTCAACTCCATCGAGGAGAAAGTTTTTACAGTGGGCAACTTTAATTGCCTACCCTAGCGTTCCAAGTATGTTACTCAATGCCTGCGGTGCAGGCGGTGATGGGGCTGGGTCAATTCTAAGTGATTTAACACTTACTCCGAGCACTCCTACTACACAAGCTAGTGAACTAAATCCTACTTCTTTGACAATCACTGCTAAACCAGTAAGAGCTGTATATGTTCCTGGAAAAATACCTACTGCAGTCAATGCTTGGTCTTTTGTTAACGCCGCAAAAGTTACTGCCGCTACGCCTTTATTGTCAAATCATTTTGGACCAACCATCGAGGTAAGAAGAAAAGCTCCTTTAAGTATTACATGGGCGAATGGTATTCCTGCTTCTGCAGTTGGATCTTCTTACCAAGCAAATCCCCCATTTCCAATTCTTCCATACAACGGTCTTTGTGGCTCTGTAGCAGCTCAATCACCCGTTGGTATTAATGTTCACTTACATGGTGCTAAAGTAAATGGTAACTTCGACGGATGGCCTTTAACGCCTGTAGGTTACGCAAACAATCCTTATAAATTCCCTACTTCTAGCAAATTTACTTATCCAAATGATCAAAGAGCTGCCTTGATTTGGTATCACGATCATTCTTTAGATAATACTGCGCCTAATGTTTACGCTGGCTTGGCTGGTTTGTATATTGTTCGTGACGCAGCAGATGATGCTCTAATGGCTCTCATTGGCGGAACAAAACAAGAGAAGTTAATGGCGATTCAAGATCGTGTTTTAACTCCTGATAGTCTAGCTGTAGACTATCAGGGTGGTCGTGTTATGGATACCACCGTTTATCAAGCACCACGCGTAGAGTTTTTAGGCGAGTCACTCTTCGTGAACGGTAATCCTGCTTCTGCAGCAGCTTCTACTGTAGATCGCAGAGTACTAAGATTACGCTTATTAAATGCTGCAAATGCTAGAACTTTCTGCTTCGCTTTATTTGATCCAACTGCACTAAATGCTGGTACTGGTAAAATTTGGTATACAGAAGCCGTGACAATTATTGGTTCAGATCAAGGCTTTACTGGTCAAGCTGTGCCACTAACTTCACTTGATATCGTTACTTTGTCATCTGGGCAAAGGGTTGATTTATTAATTGATTTCTCCAAGATTCCTTCCACGGTTAAGTCTTTAAAAATTGCTAACTTAGCCATTAATTTTAGATTGCCGCAGTTTGCAACAGTCCCTCCAACACCTGAAGCAATTTTCACTAGTTTTGTTGACAGTGTTTGCATGCCAACCTCTGTTAACTATACTGCAACGGACTCAGCCCTATATACCGCTTTAAAGACAGACCCGGTTGCTACTTTAACCACGTTTACTTTAAATGCTAATACAGCTGCTCAGATTACAGCCTTTAAAGTGCCAACTCTAGCTCAAGTTAACGCTGTTTTACTAGCCGCTTGTTATGATTTTGACTTCTTATGGACTGGCTCTAAACTTGGGACTCTGCCAGGTGTTAAATTTGGCCCTAACCGTTTAGTACTTCCTATTAGTAATATCGAAGGATTTGGTGGGCCATCTGTGGTCAATGGCGTCAACGTTTCTGACTATGGTAATGGTCTTGCTGGATGGAGTGATGTTCAGATCTTTGAATTGGTTGATGGTGCCGTTCCTCCTGATGCTGATAATGGAACTTGGCAGTTACCTATTAATGTAGATTTGAAAACCACTGTAAATCCTTTGCCAGGTGATGTCACTAATGGATCACAAGTCAATTACACGATTGCGCGTCGTAGTTTTCTACAGACTCGTTCTAATCCGGATATTACTGTTGCTAAAAAATATCCGGCCCTACATACCCCAGTTATCGTTGCAAAAGCGAATACGTATGAGCGTTGGTATGTGGCGAATCTTCCAAATTCACAACCGCTTACATCCCTAAATGGTGCACCCGATATGCACCCATTCCATGTGCATCTTGTGAATATGGTGGTTCAGCGTCGTTGGGAATTGGTGAATGGTCAATTTGTTCCTCTTCCAGCAAATCCAAAAAATCTTGATTTAGTGGCACGTCAAGATACAGTGATGATCCCTTCTAATCAATTAGTTGAAATATTAGTTCATTATCCCCCTGGATATACTGGTGATTATGCTTATCACTGCCATTTAATTGAGCATGAAGATGCTTGTATGATGTCTAGCTTAAGAGTTACTTTGTAATTCAATCAACTCTAGTGAAGAACCTTCTTAATGAAAATTAAGAAGGTTTTTTTTCATCCTAACTTATTATTTAATTGGTTTTATATGTAAATAAATAGTAGGAGGCATATTTTTTACGTCACTAATTATTATTAGAGCGACTTTTTTATTAGTTAATAATTTACTTCATTGGTCGTTAGTCTTATAAAACCATGTTTGATGATTAATTTTTAGGATAAAAAAAACCTCCAGTTCAATACACTGGAGGTTTAGTTTTTTTAGCTTGGAATTAAATTAACGTAATCCAGCAATATAATCTGAAACCGCTTTTAATTCTGTATCTGAGAGTTTTGCTGCAATCATATTCATTTGTAAATTTTTGCGTGCACCAGATCTAAGTGAAATCAGTTGTGTTTCAGTATATTCGGCCCATTGTCCGCCAATACGTGGGTATTGAACAGGTATTCCAGCTCCTGCTGGTCCATGACATGCAGCACAAGCTGGCACATTTTTAGCGGCTATACCACCTCTATAAATACTTTTGCCGAGTTCAATTGATTCTTTATTTTTAGCAGTTCCGGGAGCTTGTACTTGCTTATTTAAATACGCAGCAATATTGGCCATATCAGCTTCTTGAAGGGCAGCAGACATACCCATCATCACTGGGTTTGCACGTTCTCCAGCTTTGAAATGCTTGAGTTGTGTACTTGTGTATCCGGCATGTTGCCCGGCTAATTTAGGCCAAGTTCCAGATGCACTATTACCATTCGGTCCATGACAACCTACGCAAGCTACGATTCCCCTTGTTGCATCTCCGTTAGAATAGAGGGCTTCACCTGCACTAATGTCTACTTTTTGTGGAGCTGTTGGCTCGTTTGCATTAGCTAAGCTAACGATGCTTAAGCTTGCTGCTAAAGAAACTAATGCTGTT
>CAISYI010000124.1 GCA_903889595.1 uncultured beta proteobacterium | reverse complement strand
TAAACGAGCATTAGCACCTGCCGAAGTTAACTTACCCCCAATCACAAACGTTGGGTCAAGTTGGCCTTCTGCGAGGACCGAGGCTACCAAACTAGTTGTCGTTGTTTTGCCGTGTGTGCCAGCAATCGCAATACCTTGTTTTAGGCGCATTAACTCACCCAACATCACTGCTCGTTGGATGACGGGTATGGAAGCTGCTCTTGCGGCTAATATTTCTGGATTATCACCGGTAACAGCCGTAGAAATAACCACTGCTTCTGCATCCCCAATATTTTCAGCGTGGTGGCCAATTTGAATCTGAGCGCCATATTCAGCTAGGCGTTGGGTAGTGCTACTCGCCTGAATATCGGAGCCACTGACGCGATAGCCTAAATTTAATAATACTTCCGCGATACCGCTCATACCAGCGCCACCGATGCCAACAAAATGGATATGATGAACTATATGTTTCATGTGTTGCTCACTTCTTTACATATTTCACCCACACTTTGCGTTGCAAAGGGCTTAGCTTGTTTTAAAGCATTTTGGGCCATCACCAATAACTCTTCTCGAGTTAAACTTATTAACCAATCCGCAAGGATCTGCGGAGTTAAATCTTTTTGAGCAATTAACTTGGCTGCTCCAACTGATGATAAATATTGTGCGTTCGTAGTCTGGTGATCATCCACTGCAGATGGAAATGGTACTAAGAAAGATGGTACTCCGCATGCAGCGAGTTCACTAATAGTCATTGCTCCAGAGCGACAAATCACAAGGTCGGCATTGCCATAAGCAGCCGCCATGTTTTCAATAAAGGGCACCAGCTTTGCATCCACACCCTGTGCGTGATAGTTATTAGTGAGTTGCTCTAGATGTTTTGATCCAGCTTGATGCACTACTTCAGGTCTTGTTTCTTTTGGAATTAAATTCAACGCTTTTGGCACTGTCTCATTTAAAGCTGATGCACCTAAGCTACCACCAACTACTAGCACTTTAAGAGGCCCGGTACGATTGTTATAGCGATCTTCAGGACTTGGTAATTGTAATAAGTCAGGTCGTAAGGGGTTGCCTACCCATTGACTTTTTGGCAGGGCTTTTGGAAAAGCGCATAACACTTTTCGAGCCATACTCGATAAAACTTTATTAGCCATTCCAGCAACTGAATTTTGCTCATGTAAAACCAATGGAATACCACTCATTACCCCTACCAATGCTCCCGGAAAACTCACATATCCACCCATACCCAGCATCACAGTTGGCTTAATTTTGCGGATGATACCCAAACTTTGCCACATCGCTTTGAATAAATTAATGGGTAATTGAAGTTTTACCAAAAGTCCCTTACCTCGAACTCCACCGAACTCAATCGCCTCGAAAGCAATACCTGATTTTTTGACTAGTTCATATTCCATACCATTAGGATTACCTAACCAATGAACGCGCCAACCTTCTAAACGTAAATACTCTGCCACAGCAAGACCAGGGAATATATGTCCACCCGTGCCGCCAGCCATGACTAAGATACATTTAGATAAAGGCGTCAATTTCGTCATATTTTGGCACCTCGCATCAAGGCCCGATTTTCTGCGTCAATTTTTAAAAGGACCCCAATAGCAACTGCGTTCATTAATAATCCTGAACCGCCATAACTGACCAAAGGTAAGGTAAGTCCCTTGGTGGGTAATAAACCAAGATTCACGCCCATGTTAATAAAACATTGCCAACCAATCCAAATGCCGATTCCTTTAGCAACGAGCCCAGCAAAACTTCGATCAAGTTGCAAGCAGGTTCTACCAATCATGAAGCATCTACGCACCACGTAATAAAAAACAATAATCACCACCAAAACGCCTACAAAACCAAGCTCTTCACCAATGACGGCAAGAATGAAATCGGTATGCGCCTCTGGTAAATAATGTTGTTTTTCGATACTGCCACCCAAGCCGACACCAAACCATTCACCACGACCAAACGCCATCAATGAATGGGTTAATTGGTAGGCTTTTCCTTGAGCATGTTCTTCT
>CAISYI010000123.1 GCA_903889595.1 uncultured beta proteobacterium | reverse complement strand
GACGATTTAGTTGATCGCGCGATCGAAGTAATTGAAACTGCTGCACGCACAGGAAAAATTGGCGACGGTAAGATTTTCGTTACACCTATTGAGCAAGTTGTGCGTATTCGTACCGGTGAAACCGGTGCGGCAGCACTATAAAAGGAGTTTTAAAATGACTAATTGGATTAAAAAAATCGTGGCCGTGAGCGCGGTATTAGTAAGTTTGGGAGCAGCTTCATTACTCCCAACTACTAATGTGTTCGCAGAAGAAAAAGCAGTTGCCGCAGCACCCGCTGCTGCTGCCGCTGCTCCTGCAGCAGCTGAGCCAGCTGCTCCAGCACCTGTTCCAAATAAAGGTGACACAGCATGGTTGTTAACATGTACAGCTCTCGTAATTCTGATGACTGTCCCAGCATTAGGCTTATTTTACGGTGGTCTAGTGCGTAAGAAAAACATGCTTTCAGTGTTGATGCAATGCTTTGTAGTATTTTCATTAATTATGGTTCTTTGGGCTATATATGGATACAGCTTGGCATTTACAGAAGGTAATGCATTTTTTGGTGGATTTGATCGCCTCTTCTTATCAGGTATGACTCCTGACTCCGTTGCTGCTACGTTCTCTAAAGGTGTAGTTGTTCCAGAGTTAGCATACATGGTATTCCAAGCTGCATTTGCTGCCATCACAGTATGTTTGATCATCGGTGCGTTTGTTGAGCGTATCAAGTTTTCTGCAGTATTACTCTTTGCAGTTCTCTGGTTCACATTCAGCTACTTACCTATCGCTCACATGGTATGGTTCTGGTCTGGTCCTGATGCCTATACTGACGCTGCTGCTGCTGAAAAAGCAACTGCTGTGGCTGGTTGGTTGTTCCAAAAAGGCGCTTTAGACTTTGCTGGCGGTACTGTAGTTCATATCAACGCAGCGGTCGCTGGTTTGGTAGGAGCGTTTGTTGTTGGCAAGAGAATTGGTTACGGCAAGGAAGCATTTAAGCCGCATAGTCTTACATTGACGATGGTTGGTGCTTCATTATTGTGGGTGGGTTGGTTTGGATTTAATGCTGGATCAGCATTAGAGGCAAACGGTAGTGCAGCCTTAGCCTTTGCAAACACTTTGATGGCAACAGCTGCAGCAGTAATGTCTTGGATTCTTGCTGAATGGGCATTAAAAGGCAAACCATCAATGTTAGGCGCAGCATCTGGAGCAGTAGCTGGTTTAGTTGCTGTTACTCCAGCCGCTGGTTATATCGGTGTAATGGGTGCTCTCATCATCGGATTAATCGCAGGTGTAATCTGTTTGTGGGGAGTTACTGGTCTCAAGAAATTGATTGGTGCAGACGATAGTTTAGATGTATTCGGTGTACACGGTGTTGGTGGTATCACAGGCGCTTTGTTAACTGGTGTATTTGCATCACCATCTCTCGGCGGTACTGGTATTTATGACTATGTTGCTAACGCAGTTGCACCTGATTATTCAATCATTGATCAAGTAATCATCCAGGCTACTGCAGTAGGCACCACAATTGTTGTATCAGGTGTTGTTGCATTCCTTAGCTACAAGATTGTGGATATGATTGTTGGTCTAAGAGTAAGTGAAGAAGAAGAGCGTGAAGGTCTAGACATTAGTTCACACGGCGAAACTGCTTACGAAATGTAATTCATAAGAAGTTTTAGTAGGTAATTTGATAGGGTACTGACGAAAGTTAGTGCCCTATTTTCATATAAAAATAAAAATTACTTAAAATGAGTAATTAAATATAAAAAATTACTTACAATAGACTTATGGTCCCACATTTAATTACAGCTTTAAATGGCCCTCTACTCGAACTTGAAAGAAAAGTTTTAGAGGCTACTCCAACGATTGAGCGTTGGTTCCGCTTAGAATGGCAAGAACACACTCCGCCCTTTTATTGTTCCGTCGACTTAAGAAATTCGGGTTTTAAACTCGCCCCGGTTGACACGAATTTATTTCCAGGTGGATTTAATAATCTTTCTCCTGAAATGTTACCACTGGCTGTTCAAGCAGCCATGGCGGCAATTGAGAAAATTTGTCCTGAGGCTAGAAACTTACTCTTAATCCCAGAGCGCCATACAAGAAACGTGTTTTATTTGCAAAACGTGGCACGTTTGGTTTCTATTTTGCGCCAAACAGGTTTGAATGTCAGACTTGGAACGCTCTCTGATGAAATTAAAAAAACAACTGTCGTAGATTTACCAGATGGACAACGATTAACATTAGAACCTTTAGCTCGAATTGGTCTAAAAGGTAGAAGATTAGGCCTCAAAGACTTTGACCCATGTTCGATACTGCTAAATAATGATTTATCAGCTGGTGTCCCAGATATCTTAAAAAATATTCACGAACAGTATGTTTTGCCACCACTACATGCAGGTTGGAGTACTCGTAGAAAATCTCAACATTTTGCTTGTTATGATGATGTTGTTAAAAAGTTTGCAAAAGCAATAGACATTGATCCTTGGGTTTTAAATCCTTATTTTGCCTCTGTAAAAAATGTAGACTTTAATGCAAGGGTTGGCGAAGAAGAGTTACAAGAAACTGCCGCTGCTCTTCTCAAGAAAGTAGCAAAAAAATATAAACAAATGGGGATCAAAGAAAAGCCCTATTTAGTAGTCAAGCCTGAAGCCGGCACCTACGGAATGGGTATTATGACTATTCATGACGCAAGTGAGTTAAAAGACCTTAACCGTCGTGAACGAAATAAAATGAGCGTCATTAAAGAAGGTCTTGAAGTCTCAGACGTGATTATTCAAGAAGGTGTCCATACCTTTGAAAAAGTAAATGAGGCAGTTGCTGAACCGGTGGTTTATATGATTGATCGATATGTTATTGGTGGATTTTACCGAGTACATACAGGTCGTGGCCCAAATGAAAGTTTGAACGCACCTGGTATGCATTTTGTACCCTTAGCCTTTGAACAAAACGCGATCCCTGACATTACAGCAAAACCTGGATCCGCAGTTCCGAATCGATTCTATTTGTACGGGGTAGTTGCCCGACTCGCCTTACTCGCAGCATCGCTTGAATTAGAACGAACTGACCCAGATAGAGAATAAAAAATGAAATTTTTATTCATTGCTGACCCTTTGGAGTCTTTTAAGCCGAAAAAGGACTCAACATTAGCGATGATGGTTGCAGCACAAAAAGCTGGGCATGAAATCTATTATGCTTGGTCTGAGTCACTTGAATCTTTTGATGCAACAGTTACGGCTCAAGTTGTAAAAATCAGCGTCGATAAATCGTCCCCAGTTTGGTATACAAAACACCAAGAGAGTCGAGAAAGTATTTGTAATTTTGATGCTGTACTAATGCGTCAGGATCCTCCCTTTTCTTCAGAGTATTTAGCCAATACCCTGTTACTCTCCCAGGCAGTTCGATTAGGAGCTAAGGTGTTTAATGCTCCAAATGCATTAAGAGACCACTCTGAAAAGATTGCAATATTAGAGTTTCCAGAATTAATAGCACCAACGACCATAACTAGAGATCTTTCGGTAATTAGAGAGTTCCATCAACTCCACAAAGACATCATTATTAAGCCACTAGACGGTATGGGTGGCATGGGCGTTTTTAGGGTTGGTATAGATGGGGTAAATCTTGGTAGCATCGTCGAAACCTTGGGAAACAATGGTACCCGCGCACTCATGGTACAAAAGTATATTCCCGAAATAAAGGATGGTGATAACCGTATATTAATTATTGATGGAGAACCTATTCCTTATTTATTGGCACGAATTCCTCAAGATGGTGATATTCGGGGAAACCTAGCTGCCGGTGGTAAAGGTGTAGCTAGACCATTAAATGATAATGAAATATCAATTGCAAAAAAAATCGGTGGCGAATTAGCTAATCGTGGATTATTTTTAATAGGAGTCGATATGATTGGTTCTTATTTGACTGAAATCAATGTAACAAGTCCAACTTGTTTTGTCGAAATTTTTGAACAAACTGGTTATGATGTCGCTTCAACTTTTATTGGAGCTTTAGAAAAGCGAATTTTGGAAAGCTAATATGGCTGGTATTGTAATCGTCGCACACACACCAATTGCTTCGGCAATGTTAGATTTTTTGGACCATATTTATGGTTCAATCCCAGATAAAATTCAAGCACTTGATATTTCTGCGCATGAAGATACTAAAATATCTACCCAAAGATTACAAGCTGCTGTAAAGATAGTTTCTGATAGTAAACAAGTGTTAATTATTACTGATATATTAGGCGCAACTCCTGCCAATGTGGCTGGTAAGTTTGCGCTAAACGATACAGAAAATCAAGTGATGGTTATTACAGGTCTTAATCTTTCGATGCTACTTAGAGCTGTTAGTCATCGCCATGAACCGCTTGAACAAATTGTTGAAAAAGCGATTCAGGGTGGCACCCAAGGTGTTGTTAAGATTAGAACTACATCGCAGATGACGATCTAAATACACATTTAAAAATATGCAATCACAGACAGTAAAAATCATTAATCAATTAGGACTCCACGCTAGGGCCTCAGCTAAATTGACGAAATTAGCTAGTGAATTCCCCTGCGAAATCTTTATTGAAAGAAAAGGACGAAAAGTTAACGCCAAAAGTATTATGGGAGTGATGATGTTAGCTGCTGGAATTGGTAGTGAAGTTCAATTAGAAACATCAGGAGATCAGGAACAAGAAGCCATGGTTGCGCTGGTCGCTCTGATTAACGATAAGTTTGGCGAGGGTCAATAATGAGTTTTACATTGCATGGTTTATCGGTCTCCCAAGGGGTGGCAATTGGCCGTGCTTTAACTATTTCTGCAGCTTCGTTAGAAGTAAATCACCAATTTATTCCAGAAGACCAATGTTTGCTTGAAGTTGATCGACTACAAAATGCGTTTTATAAAGCGCAAGAAGAGTTAAAAAAACTGCAAGATAGTTTGCCAGAGAACTCTCCAGAAGAGATGGCGGCATTTTTGGATGTGCATCGATTTATCCTTGAAGATAAAGATTTACAGAAAAAACCAACAGAGCTCATCTTAAAAAGAAAATACAACGCTGCTTGGGCCTTAACTACTGCCCTAGATGATCTATTGGCCGAGTTTGATGAAATCGACGACCCCTATTTAAAAGAGCGAGGGGCAGATTTTCGACAAGTTATAGAACGCGTATTGGTAGCACTCAAAGAAGATACTAGACCAATATTAACGAATCAAATAGACCTAGATAGATCTAGTTCTGAAGTCATTATTGTTGCTCAGGATATCGCACCACATGACATGATGCACTTTAAGGAATTTAATTTTTGTGGATTCGTTACTGATTTTGGAGGACGCAACTCACATACAGCAATTGTTGCTAGAAGCTTAGATATCCCAGCTGCTGTAGGGGTTAAGTTTGCAAGTCAAATGATCCAAGAAGATGAATGGATTATTGTTGATGGTGATCGCGGCATCGTCATTGTGAACCCGTCTGAAATTATATTAGATGAATACCGTCATCGTCAGGCCGAATTAAAACTAGCCAAAGACAAACTTGAGCAACTAAAGTACACGCAAACTAAAACTTTAGATGGGGTACAAATCAACTTGATGGCTAACATCGAAATGCCAGATGATGCACAAGAGGCACTAGAGAGGGGAGCTCTTGGGATTGGTTTATTCCGATCAGAATTTTTATTTATGAATCGTGGCGGCAAATTGCCAAATGAAGAAGAACAATATATCGCTTACTCCCAAACTATTGAAACTATGCAAGGCTTGCCTGTCAATATTAGAACGATTGATATTGGGGCAGATAAAAATCTTGGGAATGATGAAAACAATGTAACGAGTGATATTTCTCCATTAGGTCTTCGGGGTATTCGTTGGTCATTGTCGGAGCCGGAGATTTTTCTCACACAGTTAAGAGCTATTCTTAGAGCGTCAGCTCATGGTAAAACGCAAATAATGATTCCAATGCTTGCTCAAACGCATGAAATCGAATTGACTCTTAATCTAATTGCACAAGCTAAAAAGCAATTAGTTGAACGTGGAATTGCCTTTGACCCTAATATTAAAATTGGTGCAATGATTGAATTGCCAGCCGCCGCATTGACCCTACCAATGTTTTTAAGTCGTTTTGATTTTTTATCGATTGGCACAAACGATTTAATTCAATATACCTTGGGTATTGATCGTACAGACAATACGGTAGCCAATCTGTATGATCCTCTACACCCTGCAATTATTCAATTAATCGCTAAAATTATTAGTGAGGCAAACGCGCATAACACCTCTATCTCAGTTTGTGGTGAGATGGCAGGGGATGCAAAATTAACGAAATTACTTTTAGCTATGGGGCTTAAAGATTTTTCGATGCATGCCAATCAAATATTAGTTGTAAAGAGAGAAATCTTAAAGTCGAATACTTTGAAATTAAAAGCACGATTACCAAAAATATTGCAAACCTATAACCCAGAATCAATCAAAGAACTCGTTGAAAAGCTTTAATTCTTTTTTGGATTGCAAACCTTGCAAGTTGTATTACGCGGAATTTTGATCTGAGAGAAGTCAGACCGCTTGGCATCCCATAAACCTAATTTACCAACCATAGTACTTCCAAAGCTGACTAAGAGTTGTAAGGCATTGGCCGCTTGGATTGAACCAATGATGCCAACTAAGGGAGAAAAAACGCCCATTTGAGAACAGCGAACTTCTTCAAAAATCTCATCAGGGGAAAAAAGACAAGCGTAACAAGGGGAGTGTTCTAGGCGACTATCAAACACACTAAATTGACCATCAAATTGGAGTGCTGCGCCAAATACAAGCGGTTTTTTGTTGGCAACGCAAATACGGTTAACTAACTGCCTAGTATTGAAATTATCAGAGCAGTCAATCACCACATTTACCTGACTAATAATTCGGTTTAGAAAAACTGCATCAGCACGAAGAGCGTAAGCATTGACTTTAATGGATGGATTTAATTGCTCTAAAAAAGATTTTGCGGCGTCGACTTTATTGTTTCCGATATTTTGAGCAGAGTAAATAACTTGCCGTTGCAAGTTCGTCAGATCAACCGTGTCGTCATCGACTATTGAGATAGTACCGACACCTGACGCCGCCAAATAAGGAGCGCAGGCTGCTCCAAGACCTCCAGCGCCAATAATCAGTGCATGGGAGTTGTTGAGTGCTTCAACTCCCTCTATACCTATATCATCTAGCAGAATATGCCTTGAATACCGAAGTAACTCTTGGTCATCCATCATCAGGCTTTACTAAAAATTATTCTAGTTTTGATTTTGATTTAATTACTTCACGACCAGTAAGGAATGCTCTCGCCTGGGAAAGCATAAAATCCTCTTCAGAGCCAAACTCTGGGAACTTTTTAGCCTTTTCACGAGCACGATCTTCAGGAGTCATATTGGCATTTTTTTCTTCTAATGCCTGTAATTCTGCCATCCGACGCTTTTCACGATCACTCATTAATTGATCTTCAGCTTTTTGCTTGTTCTTTAAATGATTTTCGCTATCAATTTCACGGGTTACTAAAACATCAAAAGGATCTCCATCTGCATTTTGATCAACTGCTATATCCGGTTTAATGCCATATGCTTGAATGGATTTACCATTTGGAGTGTAGTAGTAGGCCGTAGTGATTTTTAATGCAGTATCTGCGGTTATCTGACGAACGGTTTGAACAGAACCTTTACCAAAGGTTGTTTTACCCATAATCGTTGCACGCTTGTAATCTTGTAAAGCGCCAGACACAATTTCGGAGGCAGAAGCAGAATAGGCATTGGTTAAGACCACTAGAGGAATTTTCTTGAAAATAGCTGGTACGCTTGCTAAAGCATCATTTGGCTCTGAAAGTCGGTAATTGTCAGGTTCTGCTTTGTAGACTAACTTGCTTGATTGAGATTGACCTTTGGTCGAAACAATCTCTACACCAGTTGGTAAAAAGGCAGCTGAGACACCAACAGCACCCTGTAAAATACCCCCGCCATTGTTTCTTAGGTCTAGAACTACGCCTTTAATGTTGGGATTTTTTTGATAGGATTCCGTTAGTCTTCTTGCTAAATCAGGAACAGTCCTTTCTTGAAAACTAGTTATTCTGATCCATAAAATGTTGTCATCAAAAATTTTAGCTTTCACAGATTGAACTTTGATTTCTGCGCGAGTCAATGTGACAGGAAATGATCTATCTTCAGATTTTCTTAAAATCATTAGAGTTATCTTTGTGCCAGGCTCACCACGCATTTTACGAACTGCTTGGTCTAAAGTCATGCCACGGACTGGCTTATCGTCTAAGCGAGTAATCAAGTCCCCAGCTTGTAAGCCTGCTTTAGCAGCAGGAGTATCTTCAATGGGATTCATTACCTTGACCAACCCGTCTTCTGAAGAAATCTCAATTCCTAAGCCTGCAAACCTACCTTGTGTTTGCTCTTGCATATCAGAGAAATCTTTAGTGTCAAGAAAAGCTGAGTGGGGATCTAAACTACCAACCATACCTTTTACGGCATCTGTAAGTAATTTTTTATCATCAATCGGTTCAACGTACTCTCTCTTGATACTGCCGAATACTGTTGACAGTAGTCTGAGTTCTTCAAGCGGGAGCGTGGCACTTTGCTGCGCCGTTGCAGTTAATTGCCAAGTTATGACTACGCCTGTTAAAACACCACTAACAATCAGAAGACAATTTTTAAAAATTTGTTGCATATTGTTTAGTCCAAGAAGTAATGACGAATAGGTTTTAAATTATCGTCTAATTCATAAATAAGCGGTTTGCCATTAGGAATATTAATTTCCATAATATCCTCATCCGAGATTTCACTCAAATATTTCATCAAAGCACGGATACTATTACCATGGGCAGCAATAATTGGCCTTTTACCAGCCATTAATGCGGGAGCGATTGACTCATTCCACAAAGGAAGTACTCGGTGTACCGTGTCCTTTAAACATTCACCTCTCGGAATATCGTCCTTATTCAGTTTTGCGTACCTTGGATCATTAAATGAGTTCCTCTCGTCATTGAGCTCTAGTTCTGGTGGTCGTACATCATAGGATCTACGCCAAATATGAACTTGTTCAGCACCATACTGTTCGGCAGTCTCTGCTTTATTCAGTCCAGCTAAAGCACCGTAATGACGCTCATTCAGTCGCCAACTATGAACTGTAGGTATCCACATTAAGTCCATTTCCTTTTGGACGTACCACAATGTTTCGATAGCCCGTCTAAGAACGGATGTATAGGCAACATCAAAAGTAAAGCCAGCATCTAGTAGTTTTTTGCCTGATTCTAAGGCTTGGCTAATGCCAGTTGGTGTTAAATCGACATCTACCCAACCAGTAAAACGATTTTCAAGATTCCAAGCAGATTCACCATGACGAATAAGTACTAACTGTTTCATATACACACTCTTTATATATAATTGAGAAATGGAATTCATTTTAAATACAAACAACCTTATTTTACTATCCATGATGCTTGTTAGTGGAGGCATGCTTCTCGCGCCTTTAATACCGGGTTTAATTCATGGTAGTAATTCTGTCAACCCAACCGCAGCGACACTTCTCATCAATCGTAGCAAAGCAATTGTGATTGATGTAAGAACAGCTGAAGAATTTGCTAAAGGGCATTTAGCAAGATCAAAAAATATTGTTATAAATCAGCTACCTAGTGATTTAGAATCCTTGAAAATTGCAAAAAACTTGCCTATAATCCTAGTCTGTGACTCAGGCACTCGTTCTTCTAGCATGATCCAAAAAATCAAGAATGCAGGATATGCTGAGGTATTTAATTTAGAGGGTGGTATTAAAGCTTGGAATCTGGCTGGTTTGCCTCTTGTTAAATAATTTCATATTTGGAGTAGAAAATGGCTAATGTTTTAATGTATAGTTCGCAAGTTTGCCCTTATTGCAGAATGGCTGAAAAGTTACTTGCAACCAAAGGTGTAACTGAAATTGAAAAAGTCATGATTGATTTAGACCCTTCTAAAAGAGATGAGATGATGCAAAAAACCGGTCGTCGTACGGTCCCACAAATTTATATTGGTGACGTGCATGTAGGCGGTTTTGATGATTTGTCAGCTTTGGATAAAGCTGGCGGACTTGATAAGTTACTTCAACAATAATATTCAACAATAACAACCCTAATTGGAAAAGAAAATGGCAGAAAATCAAGCTAATAACACACAAAACGCAGCAGAAGCAAATGGTCCTGTTTTTCAAATTCAACGCGTTTATTTAAAAGATATCTCTTTAGAACAGCCTAACGCACCACAAATTTTCTTGGCTCAAGGTGAACCACAAGTTCAAATTCAGATCGATATCCAAACTACAGCCTTAAATGAAGGCGTATTTCAAGTGGTAGTTATTGGTAATGTGACTACAACTGTTGATGAAAAAGTACTTTTCTTAATCGAAGCCCAACAGGCAGGTATTTTTGAACTCAGAAATATTCCCGCAGAGCAACTTGATCCAATGCTAGGTATTGCATGTCCAACAATTTTGTATCCTTACCTAAGATCTAATATTGCTGATTTAATTGGCCGTGGTGGATTCCAGCCGATTCATTTAACTGAAATTAACTTCCATCAGTTATACGAACAGCGTATGCAGAGAATTGCTGAAGCTGAGCAAGCTGCTACAGCAACTGGAAACGCATTACCAAATTAATTCCTAAACGGAATATTTAAAGAATAACCCAGGCAGATGAACGTAACTATTCTTGGTGGCGGTGCCTGGGGAACTGCTATTGCTATCCATTTAGCAAAATACCAAAGCCAGATACCGAACACAAAGATAACTCTCTGGATTCGTGACGCTAACAAAGCTAAAGAGATGTTGGAAACGCGCAAAAATGCAAAGTATCTTCCAAGCATTGAACTACCCCCAAATTTAAACATTACTAGTGACTGGCATATTGCAACGGATCTAGCAATATCGAGTAAAGACTTAATCGTTATCGCTACTCCGCTGGCCGCTTTAGCAGAAATGGCAGAACAACTATGCCAGCGCAATTTAGAAAATAATCAAGTTACCCAACATTGGCTTTGGTTGTGTAAAGGAATTGAAGCTAATACTGGTAAGTTACCCCATGAAATCGTAGAGAAAGTAATTGAGAAACAAGGATTGACTGGTAGTATCCATTACGGTGTTTTATCAGGGCCTAGCTTTGCCAAAGAAGTCGCTCAGGGCTTGCCGTGTGCATTAACAGTAGCTAGTAAATTTAGTGATCTCAATGAAATGACACAAACACTTTTTCATCAGAAATCAATGCGAATCTATGTGACTGATGATATTACAGGCGTTGAGCTAGGCGGTGCTATCAAAAATGTTTTAGCAATTGCTACTGGAATAGCTGATGGGTTAGAGTTAGGGTTAAATGCCAGAGCAGCGTTGATTACCCGTGGAATGAATGAGATGAGCCGTATAGGAATTGCTATGGGAGCAAAACTAGAAACCTTTTTAGGTTTAGCTGGACTTGGTGACTTGATATTAACTTCAACAGGTGAATTATCAAGAAATCGTAAGGTAGGGCTTGAGTTAGCAAAAAACCAATCCTTAGAGGATATTCTCAATCAGCTAGGTCACGTTGCTGAAGGAGTTAGATGCGCTCAAGCAATAGAGCAACTTGCACAAAAATTTCATGTCGAAACCCCAATTATTAGTGCGGTATGCGATATTTTGTTTAGAGGTACAAAGCCACTTGATGCTGTGAACAAAATGATGTCTAGAGATCCAAAAAGTAAATAAATTTACAAAAATATCAAGCGTTTTAAACGCCATTTTGAAATCCGTTTTGACGCCAAGCTTCATATGTAACTACGGCAACAGAGTTAGAGAGGTTTAGACTTCTACTATCTGGCATCATTGGTAAACGCCAACGATTTGTGAGTGAAATCTGACTCCGCACTTCTTCAGGTAATCCACTGGTCTCATTACCGAAAATTAAAAAATCACCAACTTTAAAATTTGCTTGTGAAATTGAGTGGCTTGATTTAGTAGTTAGCGCATGCATTTGTTCAGGCTGTGGTTGCGCACTATTGATGAAATCAGGCCAGCTTTTATGGACTTGAAGGTTTGCGAATTCATGATAATCAAGGCCAGCCCGTTTTAATTTGGAACTTTCTAACTCGAAGCCGAGTGGTTCAATTAAATGAAGGGTACATCCCGTATTTGCACTCAGACGAATAATGTTGCCAGTATTGGCAGGAATTTCAGGATGAACTAGGACAATATTGAACATGTTTGTGTTTTTTTGTTGGGCACTCGTATCATAATCCAATTACTCACCCAAAGTGCTCCGAGTGACTTCAACTCTTTGGCGAAATGATGATAAATATATTCGGAGTGCATGTGATTGCCAACCACGCCAATTCTTAAATTAGCAATTGAATGAGTTATTTCTTGTTTTGAAGTAATTCGAAACGGACTGTCAGCAGGAGTGATGGTGCTTTCATTTGGATAAGAGTCCAACAAACTAAGAAGTAATGGCATTTTTCTTCGTTTAGAAAGTAATTTAGCAATTTCTAAATTACTTTGATAACCGCGTAATTGCGTTACCTCTAACGGTTCAGGTAAGGGAATAAGTAGGTCGACTGGTAAAAATTCTTTAGACATCAATTTGTTCCAAACTAAGAAAATACCACGAGATTGTTTTAAATTCCCATGTAGATGAAATCTCTTAACCAAAGGTACAAGCCGAGAGTTTTCGGAGCTAAGAGAGTGAGTTGTATCAAAAGCCCACCTCGCCACCACACACCTTTTACAAACCCATGTAAGGTTTGGATTAGCGCAGATGACGCATTTTTTTGACCTAATCTCTAAATAAAGACTGTTCAAGCAAAGCTTACAAATGACACTCTTTTGCCTTTCATTGCAAATAAGGCAAGCACAAGGTGCAAAGATTTTTAAAAACTCGATAATCAGGGGATAATTCAACATTTGTTAAGTAAATACTTCAATGATATGGGCATACTGAAAACCAAAATAATAGATAACCCATTTTTATTATGGATAAAGACAGAGTTGTCCGAGCGGATGGCTCAAAACTTGGCATTTATTAGGATTGATCCCAATAAAATATTGATTGAAAATAAAATCGATACAAAAGCAGTCACGGAATTAAAAAAAATCTATCCAAAATCAAGTTTGATAGCTAGCTTTCCCCTGCCGAAATCCCCTCTTGAAACAATTCTTCAAATCAAAAAAGCATTTACCAAAAATACAGACACATCAAATTTAGTAAGTAACTTTGACTTAATTTGGACCTGTAATTTAGCAATTCCAAAGGGGGAGAGCACTGAATCGAAAATAAAAACATGGCATGAGTTGAACGCGACGGACGGGTTATTAATGCTGACTTATTTAGGCCCTGATACAGCGAAAGAGTTTCAAGAAATTTTTTCTACTAAACCAGACATTGTTGATATGCATGATTTTGGGGATTTATTAGTTCATTGCGAGTATTCCGATCCTGTAATGACAATGGAGTACCTAAAACTAGAATATGTGGATATTGAGATTTTATTAAAAGAGCTAAAAACTTTAAATTTGTTTCAAGAACTGAATGAATCAGAATCAAGTCCAAAATTACTTGAAAAAGTAAATAAGTTAAAAAGTTATGATGGTAAATGGCACTTAACTTTAGAAATTGTCTATGGACATGCCTGGAAAGTAGAAAAAAGAAAAAAACACATCACAACAATTGACGCAAATTCAATTTTGGTTAAGAAGAAGTAATACTTTTATTGCGAATTTGTTACGAAAAAAGCCAATTTATTTCACTAAAATGAATTGAAAATTAATAAAAGCAGCGATGTCAGCGAGTTATCAAAAATAAATAATATAATATGAATCTAAATTATAAAAATCTTCAATTGCTTAGGAAGAAAATGAACTACAACACTACAACAAAACGTCTCTTAAATGGGACTTGCGCAACTATAGGCAGTTTGGCAGTATCTTTTAGCGCACTTGCCTATAACGACATGCCTGGCGGTCCTGCCATAAGACAGTTAAATTTTGCAGCACCGGTGACAAAAGTAATGGAAGATATCCATTGGTTGCATTGGTTCATGATGATCATTTGTACGGTAATTTTTGTCGCAGTATTTGGTGCGATGTTCTATTCAATCTTTAAGCACAGAAAATCAAAGGGTAGTAAACCTGCTGATTTCCATGAGAGTACTACTGTCGAAATTATTTGGACAATTATTCCTTTGATCATTGTTATCGGTATGGCTCTTCCTGCAACGAAGACAGTTGTTGCAATGAAAGATACAACTAACGCAGACATTACGATTAAAGCAACTGGTTATCAGTGGAAGTGGGGCTATGACTATATTAAGGGTGAAGGTGAGGGAATTGCTTTCTTATCAACTATGTCAACGCCACGTGAACAGATTAATAACTTAGCTGAAAAATCTGATACTTACTTGATGGAAGTGGACAATGACGTTGTAGTGCCGGTCAATAAAAAAATTCGTGTGATTACTACCGCAAATGATGTGATCCATTCATGGACAGTACAAGGCTTTGGTGTAAAGCAAGATGCAATCCCTGGTTTTGTTCGTGATACATGGTTTAAAGCGGAAAAAATTGGTACTTATCGCGGTCAATGTTCAGAATTGTGCGGAAAAGAACATGCCTTCATGCCAATTGTTGTGAGAGTTGTTTCTGATGAAGACTATTCTGCTTGGGTTTCAGCTAAGAAAAAAGAGATGGCATCAATGGCTGATGATCCTAGTAAGACATACACTCTTGAAGAGGCAAAGGCACGTGGAGCGAAAGTGTATGCAGCGAATTGCCAAGTATGTCACCAACCTAATGGTAAAGGCGGTGGAGCATTCCCAGCATTGGATGGTTCAATGGTTGTTAATGGATCAAAAGAAAGCCAGTACAAAATTTTGTTAAATGGCAAAAATGCGATGCCTAAATGGAGTGCCTTGTCTGATACAGAACTAGCTGCAGTAATGACTTACACAAGAAACTCTTGGGGCAATCACACAGGTGAAGTAATTCAGCCGAGTGATTTTGTAACAGCCCGAGCAGCTAAATAATAATTCAATTTATTGATAACCAATATACTAAGTTTGGAGAATTCATGAGCAATGTAACTACCCACGATACGATGCATGACCATAGTCACGATCACGATCATGCACATGCGATGCCAACAGGATGGAGAAGATGGTTATTCGCAACCAACCATAAAGATATCGGAACAATGTATCTTATTTTTGCGATGATGAATTTGTTCGCTGGCGGAACAATGGCCTTGCTAATTCGTTTGGAATTATTCCAACCAGGACTCCAGTTTCTGCGCCCAGAGTTTTTTAATCAGCTCACGACATTACATGGTTTGGTGATGGTTTTTGGTGCCATCATGCCAGCCTTTGTAGGATTTGCAAACTTGATGATTCCATTGCAAATTGGCGCATCAGATATGGCTTTTGCTCGCATGAACAACTTTAGTTTCTGGATTATGCCGGTTGCTGCAAGCTTATTACTTGGTTCTTTCTTGGCACCAGGTGGTGCAGCTGCTGCGGGATGGACGCTTTATGCGCCATTATCAGTTCAGATGGGTCCTGGAATGGATATGGCAATTTTTGCTATTCATTTGATGGGTGCATCTTCAATCATGGGATCAATTAACATTGTTGTTACGATTTTAAATATGCGTGCCCCAGGTATGTCTTTAATGAAGATGCCAATGTTTTGTTGGACTTGGTTAATTACTGCTTATTTATTGATCGCCGTAATGCCAGTTTTGGCTGGTGCTATTACGATGGTTCTAACGGATCGTCATTTCGGAACTAGTTTCTTTGCAGCAGCAGGTGGTGGTGACCCAGTAATGTACCAGCATATTTTTTGGTTCTTCGGTCACCCTGAAGTTTATATTATGATTTTGCCTGCGTTTGGTATCGTCAGTGAAGTCATCCCAACTTTTGCTCGTAAGAAATTATTTGGTTATAGCTCAATGGTATACGCAACTTCTTCTATTGCGATCTTGTCATTCATTGTTTGGGCTCACCATATGTTTGCAACTGGAATGCCAGTTACAGGCCAATTGTTCTTCATGTATGCAACGATGTTAATTGCTGTTCCAACTGGCGTGAAAGTATTTAATTGGATTGCAACAATGTGGCAAGGTTCAATGACTTTTGAGACGCCAATGCTTTGGGCTGTTGGATTTATTTTCGTATTCACGGTTGGCGGCTTTACTGGTCTAATTCTTGCAATGGCCCCGATTGATATTGGTCTCCAAGATACTTATTATGTTGTTGCTCACTTCCATTATGTATTAGTGGCGGGTTCACTATTTGCGATGTTCTCTGGATTTTATTACTGGGCACCAAAATGGACCGGCTATATGGTCAACGAAACACGTGGCAAAATCCATTTCTGGGGCTCAATGATTTTCTTTAATGTGACATTCTTCCCAATGCACTTTTTAGGACTTGCAGGTATGCCAAGACGTTATGCTGACTATCCAGTTCAATTTGCCGATTTCAATGTTATCGCATCTATTGGCGCCCTTGGGTTTGGTCTTTCACAATTGTATTTCCTCTTGTTCGTTGCTTTACCAACTTACCGTGGTGGTAAGAAAGCGGAAGCACAAGCTTGGGAAGGTGCTGAGGGCTTAGAGTGGACAATTCCATCACCTGCTCCGTTCCATTCTTTTGAAACACCACCAGTTTTTACTAAATAAGAATAGACTCTATGAATTCGGATGTTAGCAAAAACACTAAAAACCATAAAATCTCATCTGCTAACAAGCGGATGGGTTTGACTTTGCTGAGTATCGCGGTTGTATTTTTTGCTTCGGTAATAGTAAAAAAACTTTTAATTGGGTAGGCTTAAGAGGTGTTAACTTTAGCAAAGCTAAATAGAAAAATGTCATTCAAGTTGGTAGTTATAACGGTGATGATGTTTGGTTTTGGTTTTGCCTTAGTGCCAGCTTACCGTGCTATTTGTGAGTTGACAGGTATTAATGTCATTACCAATAAAAATGAGTATGGCATTAGAGCTTTTGGTGCTAAGTCAGTTAAAGAAAATACTCAAGTTCAAAGTGACAGAACAGTTACCGTAGAGTTTGACTCGAATGTTAAAGGACTTCTAAGATTTAAGCCAATAACGGGCTATCTAGAAGTTCATCCTGGAGAGGTAACTCAGATTGTGTATGAAGTTGTAAATGAACAAGATAGAGCAATCGTTGCTCAGGCTATTCCGAGTTATGCGCCGAAAGTTGCTACTCAATATTTTACTAAGTTGGAGTGTTTTTGTTTTGAGCAACAAACATTACAGCCGAAAGAGTCTAAGCAGATGCCGGTAGTATTCGTGATTGATAAGGATCTGCCGAAAGATGTCAAAACGATTACCTTGTCTTATACGTTTTTTGAAATTCAAGGGGCAGCCCCAGTGATTCGCAATGAAGTTAAACCTTCGAAGATTTAAAGAAATAAATAATGCCAGAAAATAAAACCCGCTCTACTTTTTTTCAGTCTATGGTGGCGATATTATGGGCGTTTTTAGGCGTTAGAAAAGGAAAGGGTCAAGAGCAAGATATGGCCTCTTTGTCTTTTGTTCATGTAATAATTGCAGCAGTCGTAGGAGTTATCATTTTTATGGGAACCCTACTGTTAATTGTTAAATTAGTTTTATTAAAATAGCTTATCAATATTTGTTTTTAGGAGCACATTATGTCGTCAACACCTACTCAAGCCCCATACTACTATGTGCCTGAGCCATCACGCCATCCAGTCATGGCTAGTCTTGGTTTACTAGCATTCGGATATGGAATGTCACAATGGGTAAATGGTCACCAATGGGGTGCCTACCTTACTGGTTTCGGTATTCTTTGGTTATTATTTGTTTTATATCAGTGGTTTGGTGATGCAATTTCTGAATCTGAAGCTGGTCTTAATAGCGTAAACGTTGATATTTCATATCGCTGGTCTATGAGCTGGTTTATTTTTTCTGAGATCATGTTTTTTGGAGCTTTTTTCTCAGCATTGTTCTACGCAAGGAATATCACAATGCCTTGGCTGGGCGATATTGATAGTAGTTTAATTTGGCCTAATTTTTCTGCTGTTTGGCCAAACGCAGGTCCAGGTGGATTAGTCGAGAAATTCGAAACAATGGGTCCATGGCCGATTCCTACAATTAACACTGCAATTTTATTGACCTCTGGCTTAACAGTTACTTGGGCCCACCATGCCATAAGAGAAAACCACCGTAAACAAGCAATTCAAGGTTTAGCTTTAACTGTTGGTCTTGGTTTTATTTTCGTGTGTTTACAGGTTTTTGAATATGTTCATGCTTATTCTGAACTGAATTTAAAGTTAACCTCTGGTATATACGGCTCAACATTCTTCTTGCTCACCGGATTTCATGGCTTCCATGTGACCTTAGGGGCAATCATGTTATCTGTCATTCTTCGTCGTTTAATAAAAGGGCACTTTACGGCAGAAAATCATTTTGGATTTGAAGGTGCCGCATGGTATTGGCACTTTGTTGATGTGGTTTGGCTCGGCTTATATTTGCTAATTTATTGGATGTAAATCGAATCAAAAAAAACCGCTGTAATTTCAGCGGTTTTTTTAACACCTAAAAAAAAATTAGCTACCTACTCGTATTCCAGTACTTTGAATCCAACCCATGTAATGGGCGAACCAAACAGAACCAAACAAAAAAATGGATAACCCGATTCTTAAAAATAGGGACCTGACCATATTTGAATTTGAGCCCTTATCGCGCATCATAAAAAATAATGCTGACCCAAGGCTTAACAAAATGCAAACAAAAATTATTGGTATTAGTATTTTCATATAACAATTATCGCTTGAATTAAATTAATGATGCAATACTCCATCCGACAAGATATCTTCCAAAGAAAAACTGCATTTATAACAATGTTATTTTTAGTTATCTTAGGAATTGGATTAGGTAATTGGCAACTACGGAGGGCGGAGTACAAAGAAAATTTAGCTATTACAATTGCATCCAAAACAAATTTACACCCTTTGTCAGCTTCAGAAAAAAGTTGGCAGTTAAGTGAAGCAATCTATCACCAGATGGTTGCAGATGGGGAGTGGCTGATTTCTGAAGGGGTATGGCTAGATAACCGACCACATCCCAGCGGACGTGATCCAAAGACGGGTATTACGACTGGATTTAATCTGTTGATGCCTTTAAAAATAAAAGTTCATCAACAGGATTTTATTATTTGGGTGAATCGAGGGTGGGCTCCAAGAAGTTTTACGCAAAGAGATTTAGTACCAAAGATATCAGATATGAGCACTCGTGTTCAAATCAAAGGACTCGTACTAGCTGATGCTGGTAAAACTTACAACTTTGGGGAAGAAAACTTCTCAACTGCAAGCGATGGTAAAAGATTAGTTCAAAACCTCAATATAGAAAATTTATCAAAAAAATTGAACTTACCTTATCTCCCATTTGTTTTGAGACAAGACAGCTCTGAGGATTCAGATGGTTTAGATCGTAATTGGCCAGCCATGGACTCAGGAGCATCCAAACACAATGCCTATGCTTTGCAATGGTATGCATTATCACTAATGACCTTTTTATTTTGGTTAATTACCGGAATACGCAAGCAATCGAAAAGATTGGGATAATAGAAGATTGCCAAAATTTATGAACTTATGAACGAAGATACTCCTCTCATACCCGCGTCCAAATTAAACTCAATGCCAAAAACAAATGCAAGAAAAGGACGTTGGCAGATGTTCCTACTTTTGATGGTGTGTGCCGCGCCAGTAATTGCATCCTATGTCACCTTTTATTTTATAAAGCCTACAGGCGGTCAAACCAACTATGGGGAACTGGTCTTTCCGGTCGAACCCGTTCCAGAGGAATTTCTGTTGCCCAAAGTTAAAGGTAAATGGACACTCTTGATGGCTAGACCAGCCCAAAATTGTGAAACAGATGAAGAAAATTGCTTAAAACAATTATTTCTCATGCGACAGGTAAGAGCTGCAATGGGTAAGGAAAAATCAAGATTGCAGGTTGTATGGTTAGTCAGTGACCAAGCCGTGATTAGCGAAAAAATTTTAAAAGCCTATGATCCAGAAATTGCTGGCGTTAATATTATTCAGATGCCGTCTGCTGGGTCCGAGCGTGAGCAACTCGATACTTGGCTTAATCTCCAGCACAATCCAAATGCATTACAACTATTGGATCCAAGCGGTGCACGCATGATGCAATATCCAGTTAGCAAAGACGGACCAGTATTTAACAAGATGCGTAAAGATATTGAAAAGCTCTTGAAGTGGAATCCAACAGGTAAGACAGGTTCCTGATCATGTCCTTGATGTTGATCATTCAGCTGGCAGTTATTGCTTTATTTATGGGCGCAACTCCATTAATAATAAATGCTTATAGGGGTAATAAGTTGGGACTTCATCACTTGAGTTCCATTACCTTGTTTATTACTTTTGATTTAGTCTTATTTGGGGCTTTTACTCGCTTAACTGATTCGGGCCTAGGCTGCCCAGACTGGCCTGGATGTTACGGGCATTCAAACCCTTTATTAGCTTCAGATCAAATATCTCTCGCACAATCTCAAATGCCTTTTGGCCCAGTCAGTCAGAGTAAAGCCTGGATAGAAATGTTACATCGTTACTTTGCGAGTGGGGTCGGCTTTTTGATCTTAAGTATTGCAATACTTACATGGATCAATCGAATAAAAATAGAAAAATGGCTAGTTAGTTTAGCCATCGGATTATTTTTTTTGGTTTGCCTACAAGGTGCTTTTGGCGCATTTACAGTAACCCTTAAATTACAACCAATTATCGTGACAATACATTTGCTATTGGCACTTTTACTATTAATGGGCCTAGTTATTTTTAATCATGGGACTGATTTAAATCATCGAGAATTACAGAAAGACCCTAAATATTTGAGAGTCCACACAATTGGACTATTACTTGTTTGTAGCATACAAATATTTTTAGGGGCGTGGGTAAGTACCAATTATGCTGTCTTAGCCTGTCAAGATTTTCCGTTGTGTAATGGTAGTCTAGTGCCCGCCATGGATTTTCAGAATGGCTTTACATTCTGGCGTGAACTCGGTAAAACAGAGATTGGTGATTACTTGCCTATAGAAGCTTTAATAGCGATTCATTGGCTTCACCGTGTTTTTGCTGCAGTTGTTTTCCTTTCAATCACAAGTTTTTACTTTAATTACCGTAAGCTAAGTTTATCGGGCACATCGATCTGGCACTTGAGCCTTCGAAGATGGTTAAAAATCTTAGTGGGATTGGTCGTATTACAATTTGTAACTGGAATTTCTAATGTAGTGCTAAATTGGCCATTAATCGCAGCTTTGATACATACTGGCGGTGCAGCACTTTTAATTATCACTGCAACAAAGTTACTGTTGTTAGCAACACCAAACCGAATTATTAAATAATGAGCAATTCAAACTCTTTACCTATCCCTAAATGGCGTCAATATTATTTATTGACGAAACCTAAGGTAACGCAATTAGCAGTCTTTTGTGCCATCATTGGTATGTTTTTAGCGGTACCTGGTATGGTTCCTTTAAAACCTTTAATAGGTGGTTCGATTGGCATTTGGTTATTGGCAAGTGCAGCATTTAGTGTGAATTGCTTAATCGAACAAAAGGTAGATGCCAAAATGAAGAGAACTTCATGGCGTCCATCAGCCACTGGCGATGTCACGGTCAATCAAATATTAATCTTTTCAGCGATTCTAGGGGGGCTAGGGATGGCCTGTTTATGGTACTCTGCCAACCCCTTAACGATGTGGTTAACTTTTGTAACTTTTGTTGGTTACGCGGTTATTTATACCTGGATTTTGAAGCCAGCTACTCCACAAAACATTGTTATTGGTGGACTATCAGGAGCAATGCCACCTGCATTAGGTTGGGCTGCTGTTGCAAATGATTTATCCCCTGAGGCTTGGCTTCTTGTATTAATTATTTTTGCGTGGACTCCACCGCATTTTTGGGCTTTAGCGCTATACAGACGAGAAGATTACGAAAAGTCTGGCTTACCGATGTTACCAAATACGCATGGTGAAAAATTCACACTGCTACATATCATTCTTTACACATTGATTCTCTTGGCAGCCTCAATATTGCCCTACGTTTACCAAATGAGCGGATATCTATATTTGGTGAGCGCACTCCTTTTAGGTGGAGTATTCTTGTGGTATTCCATCAAACTCTATTACAACTACTCCGATCAATTGGCTAAAAAGACCTTTAAGTATTCAATTATCTACTTGTCCGTCTTGTTTTTAGCTTTACTGGCAGACCATTATGTTTAAAAAACACACTTTTTCCATCGGGATAAAATTATCAATCATCCTATGTCTAATCTCTGCCTTATTTGCTTGTGATTATGCCCCGAAAAAATTCTTAAATGCTGACATCACGGGATCCAGTGCATTTAACCCAAACTTTGAACTAGTGGATCATCAAGGAACAGTAAGACACTTATCTGACTTTAATGGAAAAGTTTCCATTATTTTCTTTGGATTTACACAGTGTCCAGATGTTTGTCCTACCACCTTAACTGAAATTAAAGAAGTAAAAGAGTTATTGGGTAAGGACAAAGATAAGCTTCAAGTAATTTTCATTACAGTTGACCCAGATAGAGATACTCAAGAGATCTTAGCGCAATATGTGCCAAGTTTTGACCCTAGCTTTTTAGGTTTAAGACCAGCTACCCCTGAAGCATTAGAACAAGTTGTAAAAGGTTATAAGATATTTGTCCAAAAAGATTACTCAAAGGACGGAAAGAACTACACAATTAACCATACTGCTGGAAGTTATGTCGTAGATAAAGAGGGGAAATTACGGTTATTTATAAAGCACAACCAAGGTACCCAAGGTCTTGTGAATGATTTAAAGCAATTAATCAATTAAGCGCTAAAGGCAGATTTCATTTTCTTTAAGGCAACGGCTTCAATTTGACGAACTCTTTCGGCAGAGATATTCAACTCATCAGCCAGATCATGAAGCGTTAATGCTGTGCCGCCAACAAGGTTTGGCAACCAACGAGATTCAATAATTCTTCGTGAGCGGTCATCTAAAGAATCTAAGGCTTTTTGTAGGCCATCCAACTCTTGATTTAACTCATCTTGTTTCATCAGAACTTGGGTTGGTTCAAGACGGGAGTCTGACATCCAGCTGCCTTGTTCGCGTATCTCACCATCATCATTCTCAGGCTCTAAGGCAATGTCGGCACCTGAGAGTCGAATTTCCATTTCTCTGACGTCTTGTTGATTGACCCCTAAAGCAACGGCTAAGTCTCTGACTTCGTCTGAGCTAAGAGCATTAAGTGTGGGTTTATTGCTTCTTAAATTAAAAAATAATTTTCTTTGAGGTTTGGTCGTTGCAACCCGAACTAGACGCCAATTTTTTAAAATAAACTCATGAATTTCAGCTTTAATCCAAAAAATGGCATATGAAACTAAACGAACACCTTGATTCACATCAAAACGTTTTACAGCTTTCATTAAGCCAATATTGCCTTCTTGAATCAGATCTGCATGAGGTAAACCATAACCGAGGTATTGCCTAGAAACTGAAACAACTAAGCGTAAATGACTGAGAATGAGCTTTCGAGCTGATTCCAAATCATTTTCATCTTGTAACTTTTTCGCGTACTCTACTTCTTCTGAAGCAGTCAACATTGGCATTTGATTTACTGCTGAAATATAAGACTCTAAGGAGCCAATTCCACCAGAGGGTAATACCGGCATTTGAGGTATGAGCGAAGCCCCCTTCTTTTTTGAAGGAATAACTTCAGAACTTAAATGAACTAGGTTTGCACTCATCATATGATAATTTTAGCACTCCTATTAAAAGAGTGCCAATATTTTTAAATGATTAAATAAGGAAAAATTAATCAATATAAATATAAAAAATAGAGTTTTATTGGGGAGTTTTAAGAAAATTAAAAAAGCCTTGAAAAATTAACGTTTTTGAATTCCATAGGAATGGTAAGGACTTATAAATTAGGGGTTTAGCTCATACAGGTTACCCAAAAAGTTTTTTCTCATCATAATTAACAATATGAAATCAACTTTCACAATTGAACTCAATACTCAAAAGGCAGCTCATGCTTTTTTGGAAAAAATAGCTCTTCATTACAATGTGAGGAGGATAATTTTGTTTGGTAGTCGTGCCCGTAATACGCATGAAAGTGAAAGTGATGCGGATATTGCGGTTCTCTTAAATGGAACTGCTGGACGTTTTATTACAACTAAGTTTGCAATGGATGATTTAGCCTACGATGTGCTTTTAGAAACTGGTATTCGGATTCAACCACTACCAATTTGGCAAATAGAATGGGACCACCCTGAAAAATACTCTAATCCAGAGTTGCTGAAAAATATTCAAATAGAAGGTATTGTTCTTTGAAAGCTAAAGAACTATTTGTAAAGGCTCAAACTGCTGCATCGTCAGCAAAAAAATACAGCTTGATTCAAAAGATCTAGATGGTGCTTGTAACCGTGCTTATTACGCTATGTTTGATGCTGCCCGAGCTGCTCTTATAGCTACTGGCCACGAACAGGACATTGTTAGTACGAAAACTCATAGTGGGCTAATTTCAAATTTCAGTCTTAAACTGGTCAAGACAGGTCAGGTTTCAGTAAGTTTAGGTAAATCTTTAAATAAGGCTGAAGATCTTCGATTAATGGCGGACTATAAAGGCGATACAGTTGAGTATAACGATGCAGCCTGGGCTGTTGAGCAAGCTAATATTTTCGTAATTGAACTTATTAATAGCTTTGGACTTAACGGCGTAGGTTGATTGAAAAATTGGGATATAAAAATTGTGCAGAAAATGAGTAACTTAATCACTAACTAACTCTTTTGCAAATGCTCCAGCATCAAAAGGAATTAATTGATCTACACCCTCACCAATACCGATTGCCATAATTTGGGGCAAAATGTGGCTAGAAGATAAAACGTGGGAGATAGCGCATAAAACACCACCTTTAGCAGTTCCATCCATTTTTGTGATGATGAGACTAGAAAGATCAAGCGCTTCATGAAAGGCTTTTACTTGTGAAACCCCATTTTGACCCGTATTTCCATCTAATACCAAAACCGTATGATGAGGTGCAGAAGGGATAAGTTTCTGAATGATTCTCTTAACCTTTTTAAGTTCTTCCATTAAATGGCTCTGAGTAGCTAGTCTACCCGCAGTATCAATCACTAAAACATCCACATTTCTAGCGATTGCAGCACCAATTGCATCATGCGCGACGGTGGCGGCATCGCCAGTTGTCTGATTAATTACCTCAACTTGATTACGTTTACCCCATTCAGCCAGTTGTTCACGCGCAGCTGCTCTAAATGTATCCCCAGCAGCAAGGAGAACTTTCTTATTTTGACGTTGTAGGGCATAACAAATCTTACCGATTGATGTAGTTTTTCCAGCACCATTAACGCCTACTATGAGCCAAATTTCAGGATGATTTGTAGGGGTATGTGAAATTAATGGATTGTTAGTAAACTCTAAGGGTTGAAGAAGTTTAATAATTAACTTTTCAAGAGCTGATTTTAAAACTTCACCATTATCAATTTTTTCTTTTTTTGCAACAACTCGAAGTTGAGAGATGAGTTCGTTACTGGCGTGAATACCAACATCTGCCATGAGTAATGACTCTTCTAAGGATTCAAAGAGTTCCTCATCAACACGAGTACGTTTGAAAATAGAAGAAAGAGATTTGCGCAGTCCGAACATAGATTAATATTTTAAGCGAAGAGCTAGGGGATTACAAAGAACGACTATGAGCAAAAATAATCGACAAATTTTGAAATGTATTTTATTGAGCATAGCTCTAATTTATCAGAGCTTTGCGTCTGCTGAGCAAAATCAAGGAAAGTTTATCCACGAAAAGCAATTAAGTAACGGCTTGCGCGTTATCGTGAAAGAGGACCATCGATCGCCAACTGTGGCGCATATGGTTTGGTATAAAACCGGTTCGGTCGATGAAGATATTGGTGTTACGGGCGTGGCGCATGTTCTAGAGCACATGATGTTCAAGGGCACAAAAACGATTGGACCAGGAGAGTTTTCAAAAAGAGTGGCAGCCCTAGGTGGTCGTGAAAACGCTTTTACATCGAATGATTACACAGCCTATTTTCAACAAATCGAAAAATCTCATTTAGCAAAAGTCATGCAACTTGAAGCAGATCGTATGCACAATTTAGAACTCTCTGATGAGGAGTTTAAAAAAGAAATTCAAGTCATTATGGAAGAAAGAAGACTTCGTACTGATGATAAGGCACCAAGTTTGTTATATGAGCAGTTTATGGCAACTGCTCTTAATGCAGCTCCGAATAGACACCCAGTAATTGGTTGGATGAATGATTTAAAAAATATGTCTTACAAGGATGCAAGAGACTGGTACGACAGTTGGTACACCCCAAAAAATGCGGTATTACTAGTGGTAGGGGATGTGAATCCTAATGAGGTGTTCGTAATGGCTGAAAATATTTACGGGAAAATTCCAGCCAAAGAAATTAAAGAAAGAAAACTCAAGTTAGAGCCTTCACAACAAGGCCGAAGATATTTTGAATTAAGCGCCCCAGCAGAAAATTCCATTGTTATGCTTGGTTGGAAAGTTCCAAAAATTGAAAATAGTCAGTTTAGCGACATAGACCCATTTGCAATTGATGTTTTAACCGGAGTACTAGATGGTAACCAAAATTCTAGATTAAATCGTCAACTTGTCATTGATAAAAAAATCGTGAGTTCAATTGGTACAAGTTATGAAGGATTTTCAAGAGGCCAAAGTATGTTGAATATTTCAGGAGTCCTTCTGCCTGGCAAAACTCCAGAAATGTTTGAATCCGAGGTCAAGAGAATATTAAAAGAAATTGCTCAAAATGGCGTTAAGCCAGAGGAGTTAAAGCGGGTAAAAATTGCTGTGACCGCAGCACAAGTTTACAAAAAAGATTCTGTGTTTGGTCAAGCAATGGAGATTGGTGGATTAGAAATGCATGATATTTCATGGCGCAAAATAGAAACGATTGATGAAAAACTGCAATCAATTACTTCAGAACAAGTGCAAGAGGTTGTAAAAAAATACATTAACGATACCCAATTAACCGTTGGGGTATTAAAGCCAGTTGCTCTTAAAAAAGCATCCTCAAACTGATTTTTAAAAAGTAAAGTTAAAAAATATGAAAGCAATTCTTAAAGGAACGTTCCTTCATTTAATAACCTTGAGTTTATTACTGGTGACGACACACGCCAATGCCGCATTACCAATTCAGAAAATTCAACTTGACTCTGGGGCGACATTATTCTTTGTGGAAGCAAGAACCATTCCAATGATCAATATTGGTATGGATATTAATGCAGGCTCAGTCTTTGATCAAAAAGGGAAAAAAGGCATAGCAGATATGACTGCTAATCTTCTAAATAAAGGAGCAGTGGTAGACGGAGTCAAAAAAGATGAAGCATTTGTATCAGACAAAATTTCTGATTTAGGTGCAGTGTTTAACGCAAGTGTTAGTAATGAACTAACTTCAATTCGTATTAAATCATTAAGTAAAAAGGCCATCTTGGATGAAGTTATCAATTTGTCATCCCAAATGATTGCTAACCCTAGTTTTGAACAAAAAGTTCTGTCTAGAGAAAAATCTTTAGAAATTAGTGGCTTGTTGGAAAGTCAAACAAGGCCAGAGTATTTAATGAGTGAGCAATTTACTAAAATGCTTTATCAAGGTAATCCTCTTGGTGCAATAGCATCGGTTGCAGAATTGAAAAAAATCGAAGTTGATGATTTAAGAAAATTTCATCAAACTTATTACAGAGCAAAAAATACGAACGTAGTAATAGTCGGGGATGTAAGTACCCAGGATGCAGTTCAAATCGCTAATCGTTTAACTCAAAAAATGCCAAAAGGTGCAACCGTTGATTTGTCAATTCCAGCCTTTAAACCCTTACCTGTAAAAACTGCCAAAGAAAGAGAAGTCCATATTTCTCACCCTTCTACGCAAGCACACATTCAGATGGGAATAGATTCTGTACCAAGAAATCATCCTGATTACTTCCCATTGTTAGTTGGCAATTACATACTAGGAGGCGGTGGATTTGTATCACGACTCATGACTGAAATTCGTGAAAAGCGAGGTTTGGCATATAGTGTTTCTAGCTACTTTATTCCATCAAAATATATGGGATTTTTTTCAGCTAGTATGCAAACAAAAAAAGATCAGTCACAAAAGTCTGTTGAATTACTCAATCAAACGATTCAAGAATTCGTCGTGAAGGGTCCTAGCGATGAGGAAATCATTGCTGCTAAAAGTAATCTGATGAATGGCTTCGCACTAAGAATTGATAGTAATAGTAAATTACTCGCGAATGTTGCAGGGATAGCGTGGAACGAATTACCATTGGATACTTTAGATACATGGACTACCCAAGTAGAAAAAGTGAGTAAAGAGGATATTCAAAGAGTATTTAAAAAATACTTAGACTCTGAAAGAATGATTACTGTGGTGGTTGGCGGCAATTGAAGAAAAACCCAGTTCATACTAATAAAGTCAGAATCATTGGTGGTCATTGGCGCAGTAGACAAGTTCAAGTTATCGATCAGCAAGGATTAAGACCAACGACGGATCGTGTTCGAGAAACTCTTTTTAATTGGCTTAATCCTTATTTAAATGGTTCTAAGTGTTTAGATTTATTTGCTGGATCTGGTGTATTGGGGTTTGAAGCGGCATCTCGAGGAGCAAGGTTTGTTCAACTCGTGGAGCATAATCAAAAAGCCTACTTGAACTTACAAAGTAACTTAAAAACACTTCAACCAGGTCCAATTAACAGTCAAATTGAGATAACCCGTGCAGAGGCAATTTACTGGTTAGGTAGTCATGAAATTTC
>CAISYI010000122.1 GCA_903889595.1 uncultured beta proteobacterium | reverse complement strand
TTGAGCATAAATCACTGCGAAATAGTCTTTAGGATCTGTCCAGATTTGGGTCGATTTAAAACCTGCTTTATTCAATAATAGCTGAATCGATTCAATCGTGTACTTGTGGGAATTTTCTGTGTGAATGAGCTCGCCTTTTTTAAACACTCTAGAATTTCCTGACCATGAGACAGTTAAGTCCTCCAGCGCTTCTAAGTAAAGTTCAACTCTATTTTCTAAATGATTAATTTTAACTTGATGGCGAAACTGTCCCACTTTAAAGTCAGAGCCTAATTGCGCGTTAATTGATCTGAGAATATTGAGATTAAAAGCCGCGGTGACTTTGAGAGGATCATCGTATGCAGCTATCAGAACAGAGTCTTCCTTCATCAAGTCAACGCCCATTAATAACCCCCCATCACTAGCCTGACTCTTAATTTGAGTAAGAAGTTCGAGGGCTTCGGAATTGAGGAAGTTGCCGATACTAGAGCCAGGGTAAAAAAAAGTTCTCTTAGTTTTAGTAATAGAGTTTGGAATGATGAGTTGCTTTGAAAAATCCATGCCAATGCATTGCATGTGAATGTTTGGATATTTTCCCTCTAGCTTTTTTAACGCATCTTCTAGATATTCAACTGAAAAATCAATCGCAAGATAATTTGAAGGTTGGAGAGCGTTAAAAAAAGATTCCGCTTTTTGACAATTTCCAGCACCTAAATCAATAAGTGTGCCGCCAGTTCCGATGGCATTGGTAATTTGATCTTGATACTCATTAAAAATAATTTTTTCTGTATTAGTTGGGTAGTATTCGGGAAGTAAGGTAATTGCAGTAAATAAATGGGAGCCTAAAGGATCGTATAAAAATTTTGGCGAAATAGAGGCGTTCTTTGCCAATAAGCCTGCTTCGATTTCGGGTACAAAGTTAGCTTGGAGTTTTTCGGTTTCTTCTGGTATGAAAGGTATTTGCATTAGGTTATGGTAATACTTGCTTTAAAGTTTATAGAATTTATTTGGCATAAAGATTGCATTTGGTTTATGCTGAATCTTTACTAGGAGATGATATGAAAGCAATTTGGAATAATGAAGTTTTAGCCAATTCAAGTGAAACTGTTGTGGTGGAGGGAAATCATTATTTCCCAATCACAAGTCTAAATATGCAGTTTTTTAAAAAATCAGAAAAACATACAATTTGCTCCTGGAAAGGCACTGCTAGTTATTACGACGTAGAAGTCAATGGCCAATCAAATAAAGATGCTGCTTGGTACTATCCTGAACCTAAATCAGCAGCTAATAATATCGCTGGATATGTTGCTTTTTGGAAAGGTGTTCAAGTCTCTATTTAGTAATCTTAACAGAAATCACCATTTCTAGTTTTAGTTATCTTTGATTCAGTAGGATGCGCTGGATCAAAATTTACTTGACTGAATTGCACCTCTTTGTTTTTTATTTTTGTAGCGATTGCCTAAAATAATTAATCATTTCTGAATCGTCTTCTTTTCTGAATTGAAATCCCCCATCTGACTCAAATCACATTTTGAAAGAACTCACTGATTGTGATTTTGGCTGAGTAAAACTTCAATTCTTCATATTGCTATAACTGAAAAGTAATTTAAGTGTAATTAAAAATACTAATAAAGTTTTTATCATTTATAAAATTTATACACTTGTTACAACGTACATATGAAGGATAAAAAATGTTTAAAGGTACAAAGATTTCAGCAGTTTTCTGTGCGATAGCACTGACCTTAGGTTTGGTAGCATGCTCAAGTAGTGACAATACGCCGACTCCAAAAAACGTAATTTTCTTTTTGGGTGATGGTATGGGTATGACGACTCTTACAGCCGCAAGAATTTATAGCGTTGGCGAAGATGGTGAATTAACTATCGATACGCTTCCTGAAACTGGTTTTGTAAGAACATTTTCTGCCGATTCTCAAGTTACTGATAGCGCACCTTCTATGGCAGCCTACATGACTGGCGTTAAGATGAATAACGAAGTCATTTCCATGTCTGCTAATACCCAAGCTTATAACGCTAGTGGAGCCGCTTACACTTCTGGTAGAAATTCTACTTGCCCGAGTTCTGGCAATGGTTCTAGTGTTGCTACAGTTTTAGAACTAGCAATTGCAAACAGTATGAGTACTGGGGTTGTAAGTACTGCTCGTTTGACACATGCAACTCCTGCAGCGACTTATTCGCATATTTGTAATAGAAATGCCGAAAATGATATCGCTGCCCAAGCGGTTCCGGGTAATGCGAAATTTAACAAAGCTTTAGGTTCAGGTATTGACGTTCTGTTAGGCGGTGATAGTACTTACTGGCGTCCAGTCGGCGCTGTTGCCGCAGCCCCAACTTTAGGTCGCACAGATAATGCCGATCTAGTTAAAGATATGCAGACAGCTGGTTATACCTTTGTAAATGATCTTACTGGATTTAACGCCTTTACCCCGGGTAATAATAAAAAATTGTTTGGCTTGTTCGATCAAGCTGTTGCTCAAGGTCATATGTCATATGAAGCGGATCGTAATCCTGCTTTAGAGCCTAGTATTGCTCAAATGACGTCTAAGGCAATTGATGTGTTATCCAAAAATACAAAAGGTTATTTCTTAATGGTTGAGGGTGGCCGTATTGATCACGCACTTCATGAGACGAATGGTAAGAGAGCATTAATGGATACCGTTGCATTTGATGATGCGATTAAGATGGCAATTTCTAAAGTGGATTTGAAAAATACTTTGATTATTGTTACTGCAGACCACGACCATACTTTGGTATTGAATGGTTATGCAAAGCGCACTGGTAAAACAACAAGTTCTGAGGCCGGTGTTTTAGGATTAGTGAAGGATTACGTCTTAGGTGCCATTACTAAAGATATCAACGGAATTGGTTATTCGATTATGGGATTTGGTAATGGTGAAAACCGTCCTGCAACGAGAGCCGCTTTAACTGACGTGCAAACTTCTGACTTAAATTATCACCAAGAAGCAGTTATTCAACAATCTGCTGGTGGTGAGACCCATGGTGGAGCGGACGTTTTCATCGGGGCCATCGGTGCTGGTGCATCAGTTGTAAGTGGCATGAAGAATAACACTGACGTTTTTGCAATCATCAAAACTGGCTTAGGTCTCTAATAATTTTATATAGTAAGGATTTTAAAATGAATAAATTTAATTTAAATTATGCTGCTGCGAGCTTGTTGGGGTTGACTCTATTTGCATCTGTGGCCAATGCAGCTGGTGAAGCAAAAAACGTAATTTTCTTTTTGGGTGATGGTATGGGCCCAACCACAATTACAGCGGCACGTATTTATCAGTACGGGGAAGCTGGTAGCTTGAATATGGAAAAGCTAAAAAGAACTGCTCGCATTAAGACCTATTCCAATGACGCGCAAACTGCTGATAGTGCACCTACAATGGCTGCATATATGACTGGCGTCAGAATGAACAACGAAGTGATTTCAATGACAAGTGATACGAAGGCATACGATGCTAACGGCGCAGCGTTTACTAGCGGTAGAAATTCAACTTGTGTAACTGGTAACGGTACACCCGTGCCGACTATCTTAGAGACGGCAATTTCTAAAGGTAAGGCTACCGGCGTTGTAACAACCGCACGCTTAACTCATGCTACTCCTGCAGCGACTTATTCACACATTTGCAATCGTAATGGTGAAAATGATATCGCAGCTCAAACTGTACCAAGCAATGCAAAATTTAATAAGGCTCTTGGTACTGGAGTTGACGTATTAATGGGCGGAGATAGTACTTTTTGGCAGCCTAAAACTGGCACAATGTATAACGGTAGAAGTGATAACGTTAATTTGATTACCGCGATGCAATCTTCTGGTTACAACTTTGTTAGCGATTTAACTACCATGAATGCCGCCCCTGTAACTGCAGGCACAAAAATTTTGGGCTTGTTTGATCAAGCGGGTTCACAAGGTCATATGTCTTACGAAGCGGATCGTGACGCTACAAAAGAACCAAGCTTAGCGCAAATGACTAAAAAAGCCATCGATATTCTTTCAAAAAATAGTAATGGTTATTTTTTAATGGTTGAAGGTGGTCGTATTGATCACGCCTTACATGGTACCAATGCTTATCGCGCTTTAACAGATACCATTGCATTTGATAACGCGATTAAGGTGGCTTTAGATAGCGTCGACCTGTCAAATACATTGATCGTAGTTACGGCTGACCATGATCACACTATGACATTTAATGGTTACCCAAGCTTAGGAAATCCTATTCTTGGTAAAGCTGACAATTACGTTAACGTGAAAAAAGGCATTCCAGCTTTAAGTTCTGGCGATAAACTACCTTACACAACTTTAGTGTTCGGTAATGGTTCAGGTAATGGTAACTTTACAGCTGGCGGTGGAGCAAGTCGCTTATCAACTCGTGCTGATTTAACTAATATTGATACAACTACAAAAGACTTTAACCAAGAGTATGGTGTTCAGTTTGCAGGATCTGGTGCAGGCTCAGAAACGCATGGCGGCGGTGATGTCATGTTGTTTAGCACTGGAGCAGGAAGTTCTTTGTTTAAAGGTACCGTTGATAATACAAAGGTTTATGGCTTCATGAAGTCTGCATTTGGTTTCTGATAAATTGTTCATTGGGCTATAGTTGAAAATTATTAAATCGTTTTTTTTAGGATTGGCATTAAGCGGCGCAGTGGTTTGCGCCGCTTTTGCTCAAGACAGTGCATCGTATAAAATTGAACACTATTCGATGAGTATCGGTCGTGATGGTGTGACTAGACAAACAAGCTATTCTGAAAACCTTTATCGAAATGGTTCTGAGGTCTTGTATGTTAGAAATCTACCAGCAAATGTCAGTAACCGAGATAAGCATGAGCGTCATGACGAACGTCACTTTGACTCTACTTGGTCTCCTCAGTTAATTACTTTGAAAAAAAATGGTGAAGTCAATTTCACTTACTTAGATCTGGAAAACAAAATCCGTATTGAAGTTCCAAAGGTTGAGTTTAATACTGTGGGATTTTCAGGTTCATGGGCCAATTCTTTTTCCTTAGTAGATCCAATGATCTTAAAGAAAATGTCCAAAAAAGAGCCAGGTCCAAAGGCAAATACAGTTTGGTATGAGCAGGTAAGTGACAGAGGTTTGACTCGAATTCTGTGGGATGAAAAAAACAAGATTGCTTCAGCCGTAGAAGTTAGTAATAAAGAAGGCACAATGAAAAATCGATCCAGTTCAGAGCTGATTAGTCTCAATTCTAACAACCCACTTTTTACAAAAGCGAACACCTTTACAAGTAAAGTGATCTCAGATTACAGAGATTAATCGCTTTTGCTAGGAATGAATGGTAACAAAATATACGATGGTGCAACTTGCTCTGAGTATAAAGTTACTTCTGCACCGAAAATCTCCTCAGGTCGATCAATCGGATCATCATGGATAAAAGGTCCACATCCTCGCATCGGATTTTTCATATTTGACAAATGTGCCGCTGGTCCTTCCCATTCATAATCTTTACCTAAAACACTGAGAGCTAATTGATAGCCTTTGGGGATTACGATACTCGTTGGCCAGATTTCTATATCAAGCTCAGTTTTTTGTTTTGGTGTGAGAGGAATTTTTCTTTGATGGAG
>CAISYI010000121.1 GCA_903889595.1 uncultured beta proteobacterium | reverse complement strand
CCATGAATATGGGCTTGTACTACCTATTTCACTACTTTAAAAAACTACCATTTTTAGTAGATTTTATTAATCAAGAGTTTAAAATTTGAATTCAATAAAACCTTATAGTCAATTGAAATCAAGGTTTTAAACACTTTTAAGATATAGTACATTTGTACTACAAAACTATTTAGTTCGAAATTTTAGTATCTTTTTTCAAAAAAAATTCTTATGAATTTTAAACTTTTTTGTATTTTTACAACTTTAAATAACCTAGAAACATCTACAGCTTGTCTTGCAAAATCAAAGTGATGTAATTGTTTACTCAGAGATTCAATCAAATCTTAATTTTCTTAACCTATCACTTCTCTGAACTGATAACTAAATCTGATAACTAAATCGATCATTAAACAACACCGATCGAAGTAAAACATCAATATTCTGATATTCTATCTCAACTGGTAATCGTAATAGCAAATCGCCACTATTAAGTAGTGGCGATTTGCTTGCAAAACTTTTGTTTATAACTGGCTTTAGGCGCTTTTTTTAGGCGCTTTTTAAATGCTCTAAACAGAATACATAGAGTTCCATACGACTTTTGACTCCGACCTTGCCATAGATAGCAGCTAAATGATTTCTTAAGGTATGTTCAGAAATATGTAGTTCACTGGCAATAATCTTATAGCTCTTATCAGAACTAACAATAATGGATTCAATAATCTTATGTTCTTTTTTTGTTAAAGACTCTAATTTGAGTTGTTCTTCAGTTTTAACTTTGGGTGTACTGGCTTTTGCTATTTCTAAAAGAATTCTAGAGGTAGCATTGCGGTTTACCCAGATTTCACCAGCATGGATACGGTCAATGGCTTTCAGAAGGGTGGGCGCTGAATCATTTTTACTGATGATTCCTCTTGCACCCTTAATGACAACTAAATCGTGAAGCTCGCCTTCTACAGCGCCAGAAATAACTAAAATATTGGTTTGAGCAAGATTTAAGATTTGTGGAATCAGTTCAATCGAGTCGCCTTCTAGCATGGCAGAGTTGATTAAGACCACATCCGGACTTTTAGTAGAAATTTCTTCTAAGGCTTGTTGATGGGTATTAGCAACACCAACTAACTCTATATTCAAATCACTTTCTATTAGTTTTTGAATACCCCAAATCAGAATTTGAAAGTCATCAACTAATAATACTTTGATTGTCATAATTTTTTTTTGCTTTTCCAGATGATAATTTGACTACGAATTCATACCACTATGATAACCTAGCTTTTTTCAGGGGCTAGGTTTTCGATAAGGCTTTGTCTTTAAATTGCCACTTGTTGATCCAAGATGGTGAGGATTGGTTTAGCAACTTCCGAAGTCGTTGCATTACCAAGTTCATCAAGGACCGTAACCTTAGTGGAATTATTATCCAATGATTTCACAATCACTTGATATTTTTTAGCTTTTTTAAACTCGTCTTCTTTAGATGGGCTGAACAAGCTAGCAAACCAACCTTCTTTTTTAACAGGATCCATATTAGATCTCACGTAACGCACATAAAAGATGCCCTTTGAGCGATCGCGATCTTCCACTGAGAAATTAGAACGATCTAAACCCAATCCTACTTCTCGCCAAGTACGATCAAAACCTTGGGCAATAATAAGTGTATCTACTTGGTCAATCGTTTGTAATCTTGCTACGCGTGCTTTACTCGTATCGGCAGCTGTTTTGATAGCGGCTTTTGCTGACTCATTACTCGTACCAAGATAAACTAACATTTTGGTCAATAACTCAGCCTCGAGTTCAGGATCAGAAGCTTTGGCCGTCCACATCGTAGTACTCTTATCAACACCCGTTAACTCTTCTTTGGCACCTTTGTGTGAAACATAGATTTCAGTTTCACCTTTGGGTGATTTTTCTATACGTGTTCTAAATTTATCTCGCTCACCCGTAGAGTAAAGCGTCTCTAAATTCTTACCTAAAAATCGACGAACCATATCATCCGGAATGTTCGCTCTATTTTCAGCCCAATCCGTTTCCATAATGCCAGTGTTAGGCGAATCAGTTGCTAATAAAAATCCAGTATCTTCCCAAAAGCTTTTGATTTTCGGATACAGCTCAGCGCCCGACTTTTGCGCAACAATCCAGCGACGATTGCCTTCACGTTCGATCTTAAATCCAGCTTGCTCTGGCGTAACGGTGTTTTTATTGACGACTTCCTTGCCCTTAGCAGTAGATGCGCTGTACTGCGATAAAGTAGCCACTCCATCAGACACGCCATATCTTTTATCTACATTGGGCATTGATAGGTCAGGCGGAACACTTAAATTAGGCGTTTTCTTTTCACCTTGCGATTTATAGTCAATCGATTCGTTAGTGAATGACGTGGTACAAGCAGTGATAGATAGCAAGGCTAAAACTAGTAAGCCAAATTGGGGGTACTTTGTAATGCGCATTAAAAATTCTCTTTCCATAGTTTGCAAGTATTAATTACTGACACGATTTCTTTTTTAACAGCACAAACTCGATCGAAGCTGAGTTTATACAGCTTTAATAAGTCCTAATTGAATTAGTTCATTTTTAAGATTTTCTCTTAATGAATCAGACATCGGTAATAAAGGCAGACGAATGCCCGAATCTATTTTGCCCATTTCATGTAAAGCCCATTTAACCGGTATTGGATTGGGTTCAACAAACATTAACTGATGGAGTTTTAACAACTTTAAATGAAGGTTGCGAGCTGTTACTAAATCGCCTTCAATAGCCGCTTCACACAACATGGACATTTCTTTTGGCGCAATATTAGCGGTCACAGAAATATTGCCATGTCCACCCATTAGCATTAAAAAGATGGCAGTTAAATCATCCCCAGAAAAGACTGCGAAATGATCACTACCTTGGCGCTTCAAAGCGTTTATTAAGTCACAAACTCTTTCTAAATTTCCAGTTGCATCTTTTAAACCATTGATACCAGGAACTTGCGCTAGTCTGAGAATCGTCGCATTACTCATGTCGGCTACTGTTCTGCCAGGAACGTTATACAAGATCACAGGTAAATCAACTTTTTCTGCAATCGTTTTGAAATGTTGATAAATGCCTTCTTGAGTAGGCTTGTTATAGTAAGGAACTACCTGTAAGGACGCATCCGCCCCGACGCTTTTCGCAAAAGCAGTTAATTCAATTGCCTCTAGGGTGGAATTACCACCAGTTCCTGCAATGACAGGAATTCGTCCGTCAATGTGATCCACCGCCACTTGAATTAGCTCACAATGCTCTTCAACGTTCACGGTGGGAGACTCTCCAGAGGTCCCAACAATCACGATGCCGTGTGTGCCCTGTTCAACATGCCAGTCTAATAATGCTTTTAAACCTGGCAAATCTAATTTACCATCGGCAAACATTGGTGTGGCGATAGCAACGATACTACCTAAGATAGGCAGATTTGGATAAAGTGCTTTAATTTTCATAATCTAATTGTAGCCCAATGATGTTTCGCTTTACAGCACAAATCCTTTGAATCATGGCAGGTTTTGGTCTTTCCAAATAGCCCTGTTCAAAAGATACGACAGAAAAGTCATTTCGCGCCTGAATATATTGCCACAACTCATCCTTTTGTAACAAAAAAGCAGGATTTGAGGGCTTTCCAAACTGTTCATTACCTAATGCAAAGGTTTCATAAATAATGACACCACTTGGCAATATTAGGTCCAGTAATTGCTGGATATGCGGTCGATACAGATAGTTTGTCACCATGACGCCATTGATTGAATAAGCTTCTGGCAGTAACGGAAAATCTGGCGCCTCTAAATCAAGCTCTAAGACTTGCAAACGATTTTGCAAGTGTATCGGTAATGATTGCTTCAGTTCTAAGATGGGGCTAATGTTTAAATCGACGGCAAGTACTTGATATCCTTGGTCTAAGGCAAACTTGCTATGGCGTCCGCTACCACAAGCCAAATCAAGAACATAGCCCTTCTCAGTTTGTGGGATTAAAGAAATAAACCTCTTCACCCAATCTGATGGGGCAACACCATTAGGAGTAATCAAGACCCATCGCCTCGCGCACATCTCGCATCGTTTCT
>CAISYI010000120.1 GCA_903889595.1 uncultured beta proteobacterium | reverse complement strand
GCGTAGGGTAAGCCGTTATCTTCAAAGATTTTGGCAATGTCTACTGCTGCAATATCCACAAATCTAGCTCTTAATTCAGGGATTAATGTTTCTCGGTTCGTTACTCTTAAATTATTAGTGGCATACCTTGTGTCCGCCTGAAGATCAGTCAAACCAAATACGCGGCAAAAGATTTCCCATTGGGTATCTGTTACGACACCCAAGAAAATCTGTTCTTGATTTTTTACCTCAAAAATATCGTAAATTCCCCATGAAGAAATGCGATTTGGCATCGGGTCTGCGGCTTTACCGGTCACAGCATATTGCAACATGTGTTGACCAACTAAGAAAACATTGTTTTCAAATAAACCTGTCTGAATCTCTTCACCAAGACCGGTACGATCTCGATTACGAAGTGCTGCCATCACACCAATCGCCCCAAAAATACCACCCATCATGTCATTTACAGAGGTACCAGCGCGCAGAGGCATTCCTTTTGGACCTGTCATATACGCTAGGCCGCCCATCATTTGTACGACTTCATCAAGGGCTGTACGATGATCGTAAGGTCCTGGTAAGAATCCTTTGTTCGTGACATAAATCAGGCGTGGATGTTTTTTGGATAAGGTCTCGTAATCAAGTCCCAGCTTTTTCATTGTGCCCGTTTTGAAGTTTTCAATCACGACATCTGCTGTGGCGATCAGGTCTTCAACGACCTTCTTGCCTTCTGGGGTTTTTAAATTTACCGAAATACTTTTTTTATTGCGGTTAAACATCGGAAAAAATCCTGCGCCAGAACCTAATAGTTCACGAGTTTTATCACCCTCTAAAGGCTCAACCTTAATCACATCTGCACCTAAGTCTGCGAGCACCATACCGCAGGTGGGACCCATCACCATATGGGTGAATTCAACAACGCGAATATCGTGGTACGGGAGTAATGGTTTTGACATGATTTTGCCTTGATAAGTGATAAGTTGATTTTAACAAAACTAGGGCAAACTAATCCTCAATACTAGTAAGCTAAATGTGGGGAATGAGCTATAAAAAATAAAAGCAGAGAAAATCTTATATCTTCTCTGCTTCTATTGACTACTTAGATGAAAAAATTGATCTACCTTAGGTACTTTAGTTACCTTAGTCAGCCTTTACATTTGCATCAGCGATGAGGTTTTTCCAGCGCACATAGTCTTTTGCAATGATGGCTTTGACTTCTTCAGCAGTAGGTGAAATGGGGTGTCCACCTGCTTTTTCAAAACGCTCTTTGACCTCAGCTTGATTTGCGGCTTTCGTCATGGCACTGCGCCATGCATTGATCGCTGCAGGTGAAGTTTTAGCCGGCAAAAACAAACCGAACCAAGATTCTAGTTCAACGTTAGCAACCCCAGTTTCAATAATGGTTGGCACGTTGGGTAGATTAGGATTACGTTTAGCCCCTGAAGTTGCTAACGTTACTACGCTACCCGCTTCAATGTGCGGTCTTGCCGTTGGTGCTAAGTCAAAAAACAAGTCAACCCGACCGCCTAATAAATCAGTATAGGCAGGTTGAGCGCCTCGATATGGAACGTGAACTAAATCTACACCTGCCTTATTCCACAGTGCCGCAGGTAAGACGTGTTGTCCTGTGCCGTTACCACCTGAAGCATAAGTGAGCTTACCTGGATTCTCTTTAGCATATTGGATTAAGCCTTGTAGCGTATTAAACGGCAGACCCTTACGACCAATGAGGGTATAGCTATAGCTAATGGCAAATCCGACTGGCTCAAAATCCTTAATCGGATCGTAAGGTAGATTTTTATAAAGCCATGGGTTCATGACGATATTAGAAATCGAGCCTACTAAAGCAGTTGATCCGTCTGCAGGCAGTTTTGCTACATAATCAGTTCCAACCACAGTCCCTGCACCAGTCTTGTTCTCCACCATAATGGATTGACCAATGAGAGGGGCCATCTTATCGGCTAGAACGCGACCAACAAAATCAAAACCACCACCTGGAGGCTGAGGAACGATGATACGAAGTGGTTTGTCAGAAACGTTTTGTGCAGAGGTCATTGGAGCTATAAAAAGCCCTAAAGTTGTCAACAATGCCGTTAAAACAAGATTTACTTTTGGCTTAAGCATGGTTTAACCAGTCACGTCCACGTTGATAGAGTCCTTCAACAGCAGCACCCTTTAATTGGGGCATATCTTCTTTTACTTTAAAACCAAGTTTGGTTTGAATATAAGCCAAGTGACGATAGCCTTCTGGAAAGCTTTGGAGTAATGCTTGGTCGAGTTTAAAGTTGGCACTCGGATCTAGTGGGTTAATACGATCTTTTTCATAAATGGGTTGGCGTAGTACCACGCCCCAACGGCCTTCACGTTTTTCCATGAAGTCATAAAATCTTCCTGTACAAACAACGTCACATTCAAAGCCATCAACAAGACCACGTTGGGTAATTGTCATTTTGGTTTGCGAAATAGCGCGTGTCCCTGATGTAGAGAGTTCAACTGAATTGCCACCCAAGAAATGCAAAATACTAACGCCTTTATTCCAACCTTCAATCGAAACTTTAATAAACTCTTCAAACGGACCTTGGAACCAAGTAGCCATCATTACACCGTCGCTATGCCAAACGGATTTGAACTCTTCCCATTT
>CAISYI010000119.1 GCA_903889595.1 uncultured beta proteobacterium | reverse complement strand
TTCTTTTGATCCACAGAGTTCTTATCATTTGGGACAAGCTATCGCTAGTCTGCGCTCAGAAGGTGTTTTGATTATTTGTTCCGGAAGTATGACCCATAATTTAAGCGACTTAAGACTGGGCGCACAAGGCGATTTACCTTATGTGAAGGAGTTTTCCGATTGGGTTAAGGAGGCTATTGTTGAGGGCAGACTCGAAAAACTTTTGAATTATCGACAATGCGCACCAAATGCCTTAAGAGCCCATCCAACGGAAGAACATTTCTTACCCTTGTTTATTGCCTTGGGTGCCAGATTAGCAAATGATCAAATTGAAATGATTGATGGCGGAATTAGTTACGGAATCCTAGCAATGGATGCTCTTCTATGGAGTAATCAAAATCTCTAAAATAATGCAATCAATGATTAAAAAAATAACTCCGGTGCTCTACCGATTCAGTATGTTTTTGACCTATTCCTTTTTAGATGATCCAGCGATGTTAGCTTTTGCCTTTACCTAAAATTGAAGAAACATGAGAGTGACTGCCAGTAACATAGCCAAGGTAGCAAGCCAACCCAGAAAACTGATATGCCATGGTAAGGATAGTACTCCCATTACTTTTTTATTAGCAGATAAAATCATAATGACCAACATTAAAGGTACTGCAATAATGCCATTAGTGATAGCACTCCATACCAAAGCTTTCATCGGGCTAATTGATAAATACTGTAGAAAGATGGCAGCTCCAACACACAAGAAAATAGTTAGATAAAAGCCAGGCGCTTCACGCCAAGTTTTTTCTAAGCCCCAAGACCAGCCCATTAGTTCTGATAAAGCATAGGACGCAGAGCCTGCTAAAACGGGTATGCCTATTAGTCCAACCCCGAGCATACCGATTGCAAAGAGTTCAAAAGCAAAGTCGCCAGCCAAGGGGCGAAGCGCCATGGCGGCTTGAGCCGCAGTTTGAATGTCGTGTACACCAGCAGCAAACAAGGTGGCACCAGTCGCCAGCACAATAAAGTAAGCTGAGACATTGGAGTACAACATGCCAGACCAAGTGTCCCAAGATATGCGCTTGAGCTCTGACTCCGCCGTACTTGTATCGGATACAAGTGGCTCACCACCTGACCGGTTCATATCTTCTACCTCTTGGGATGCTTGCCAAAAAAACAAGTAGGGACTGATGGTCGTACCAAAAATCCCAACTATCATTGCAGCAGCACCTGCATTCCATTCGAACTCGGGAAATATAGTCTTTCTTAAAGCCTCAGACCAATCAATATGAACGATAAAAAGAATTAACGCATAAGAAATTAACGATAAAGTAAGCCACTTTAGGTACATCACATATCGGTGATAAGGAATGAATACCTGTAAGAAAATCGTCAAAAATGCGAAGGCAGCTGCCATGATATGTCGATTGAAACCTAAAACTAGTTCAGCCACTTCACCCATTGCTGCCACATCGGCCGCGATATTTAAAGTATTGGCAATCACTAAGAGGCCAACGACCAGCCATAAAATAACCGGTGGAAAATGGGTTTTAATGTTCGCCGCAAGTCCTTTTCCAGTGACTCTACCAAGTCTTGCACAAACCATCTGTATACCTACCATTAAAGGAAAGGTAAGAGGGATTGTCCACAGCATGTTAAAGCCAAATTGTGCACCTGCTTGAGAATAGGTAACAATTCCGCTGGGATCGTCGTCAGCAACTCCTGTTACAAGTCCAGGGCCCAATTTTGCTAAAGGATGTTCTTTGATTCGAATAATAAAAGCTTTAAATCGACTTTGCATATTGAGCTCTTTGACTCTCGTAGTTTAGGATTCGAAATTTAAAATTATTATTAAAAAGATTAAAAGTACTCTTTCATTATGTACCTTATTAAAAAAATAATATGATTACGAAATCTTGCTTTACCAAGTCAAATTTAATAAGTTACTCGTTTGTTAAAATAAGGTGTAAATTGAAAGATAGAGCCTTTTTGTATTGACTAGGCATCCTAAATAAGAATATCTTTGAGGATTTGCAAATGATTTCAAACCAACCGATTGAACAGAATTCAAATACAGACCTAAGGGACTTGGTCTGTGGGATGAAAACTAGCGATCAGTCAAAGCATCACACGGAATATGAAGGAAAACCTTACTATTTTTGTAGTGCAGGATGTTGTGCGAAATTTATAAAATCCCCGCTTTCTTATCTCAACAAAACCCATACCGAATCGTCAGAAGGCTTAAGAGATATTGTTTGTGGCATGAAAACCAGCGAGCAATCGAAGCATCATACGATGTATGAAGGTAAGCCTTACTATTTTTGTAGTGCAGGATGTTGCACAAAATTTATCAAATCGCCCTCCACCTATCTTCACCCAGAAACCCCAAAAGAGATTCCAGTAGTTGCTGGTTCAATTTATACCTGCCCCATGCATCCAGAGATCATCCAAGATCACCAAGGGAGTTGTCCAAAATGCGGCATGGCGTTAGAAGCAATGATTCCTGATTTAGACGAGGAAGAAAGTCCCGAGTTAATTAATTTTCTTCATCGATTTTGGTACACAATCCCTTTTACCCTAATTGTGTTTGTATTAGCCATGTTTGGTCACCAGTTGCATTTATTAGAAATGAGCCAGCAGTCTTGGGTAGAGTTTCTGTTGGCAACACCTGTAGTTTTATGGGCGGGCTTGCCATTTTTTGTACAGGGTTGGAATTCAATCATCAACCGCAGTCCTAATATGTGGACCTTGATTAGCGCTGGAACGGGTACCGCTTACGTTTATAGTGCTGTAGCAACGATTGCCCCAGAAATTTTTCCACAGTCTTTTATTTCAATGGGACGCGTTTCAGTCTATTTTGAAGCATCGGTAGTCATTATTTCTTTGACTCTTTTAGGGCAAATTTTAGAACTCAAGGCACGCTCAAAAACTTCTGCAGCGATTAAATCATTGTTGGGATTGGCACCTAAACAAGCAAGAATCATTCATTCAGATGGCGTTGAGGAAGATATTGATTTAAATGATGTCACCGTAGGGGATGTTCTTCGTATTCGTCCAGGAGAAAAAGTTCCGGTCGACGGGGTCGTGGTTAGTGGATCGAGCTCAGTGGATGAATCCATGTTAACGGGTGAGCCAATACCAGTGACGAAAAGTACTGGCGATTCATTAATTGGTGCGACGATGAACACGAGTGGTGCTTTAATCATGCGTGCTGAAAAAGTAGGCTCAGCTACAGTACTTTCCCAAGTGATACAAATGGTTGCACTTGCCCAGCGTTCTAAGGCACCGATGCAAAGAATGGCAGATCAGGTCTCTTCTTATTTTGTTGTCTCTGTGGTCACAATAGCAGTTCTCACTTTTTTTATTTGGGGATTCTTTGGACCGAACCCTAGCTGGGTATTTGGACTCATTAACGCAGTATCTGTCATGATCATCGCCTGTCCTTGTGCTCTAGGTTTAGCCACTCCCATGTCAATTATGGTGGCAACGGGTAAGGCAGCCACTCAAGGGATATTATTTCGGAATGCTCAGGCGATTGAAAACCTCAAGAAAGTAGATACCCTCATTGTGGATAAGACGGGTACCTTAACTGAGGGTCATCCCACTTTTGTTGAAGCAATTGGTATCAATAATCTCAGTAGTTTGGAGGTCTTAAAAATTGCGGCGAGTATAGATCAAGCTAGCGAACATCCTCTCGCTGCAGCCATAGTGAGTGCGGCTAAAAAACAAAACTTAGTTTTTGATAAAGTTGAAAATTTTCAATCAAAAACTGGCATTGGTGTGCAAGGACAAATTGATCATCAAATGGTTAGCCTCGGTAATGCCGAATTCATGAAGCAATTAGGAATCTCGATTGAAGCACTTCAGTCCAAGGCGGAGTCCTATCGAGAAAATGGTGCAAGTTCGATTTATCTTGCAATTGATCAAGAATTAAAGGGATTGCTAGTTGTAACGGATGCGATTAAAGCGAGTACACCAGAAGCGTTAAGAGTACTAAAAGCTTCTGGTTTAAAAATTGTTATGGCGACTGGAGACGGCTTAACGACAGCAAAGGCAATTGGCCAACAACTTGGCATTGCGGAAGTTTTCGGTGAATATAAGCCTGCCGATAAATTAGCCCTTGTACAAAAATTTCAACAAGAAGGTCGTGTTGTAGCCATGGCGGGCGATGGTATTAATGACGCACCTGCTCTCGCACAGGCGAATATTGGAATTGCTATGGGGACAGGAACTGACGTAGCCATGAATAGCGCTCAAATTACGCTTGTTAAAGGTGATTTACGTGGTATTGCAACCGCTATCAAGATATCGCACCAAACGGTTAACAATATGAAGCAGAATTTACTTTTTTCATTGTTTTATAACGCAGTAGGTATCACCATTGCAGCAGGTGTTTTCTATCCGATCACTGGCGTCTTACTTTCGCCGATGATTGCCGCACTGGCGATGAGCTTGAGCTCGGTTTCCGTGATTGGTAATGCTTTACGCTTGCAATTTACCAAGTCGCAAGCTTAACTATTTATGAGAAAAAGGTGTGGTGTGACCAATACTTTTTTAGTATTGATAAACACCACGTCCTGTTTTACGTCCTAAATAACCGGCATCGACCATCTCTCTTAGTAATGGGCAAGGGCGGTATTTAGAGTCATTGAAATTATTAAAATAGACTTCCATAATCGCGAGGCAAGTATCAAGTCCAATTAAGTCTGCGAGAGCAAGGGGGCCAATCGGTTGGTTACAGCCTAATTTCATGCCATTATCAATGTCTTCCGCACTGGCTAATCCTTCGCCTAAAACAAAAAATGCTTCATTGATCATGGGAACTAAAATTCTATTAACTACAAAACCTGGGGCATTTTTCACCGTAATTGGCGTCTTGCCTAAACGAACTGCTAAGTCATGAATACTTTGATGCGTAGCGTCACCTGTTTGTAAACCACGAATGATTTCAACTAATGACATCAAGGGTACTGGATTGAAAAAATGCATCCCGATGACTCGTGATGGATTAGAAATATTTGAAGCTAATTGCGTAACAGAAAGGGAAGAAGTATTTGATGCGATGATGGTGTGAGCATCACAAACTTCATCAATTTGCTTTAAGATTTTTTCTTTAATGGGCTTATTTTCTGTAGCTGCTTCAATCACAAGGTGTAAACCTTTTAGATCTGTATAGTCTAGGGAAGGTTTAATCCTTGCAATCGCAGCAGCTTTATCGTCAGCGGTCATTTTTTCTTTTTTGACTAAACGATCAAAACTAGAAGAAATACTTTGCATTCCTTTATCGATTGCAGCCTGATTGATGTCAATCATTATCACCTGAAGTCCGCTTGCGGCGAGGACCTGAGTAATACCATTACCCATAATGCCTGCACCAATCACACCGATAGATTCAATTACCATTTTCTTTCCTATTGAAATACTGACGATTTTTTCTTACTTTAAACCACAACCATTTGTTTGAATTTACTTATTTTTTTGCAGCTGGAGCACCATGTACTGCGAGGAGTTTCCAGTTATCACCCTCTGCAATCCAGGTTGATTGATAATGGCTGCTGATTTTATCTGGTTGGTCGATACGCATTACATCGGCTTGCATATTACCCATAATCAATGCGACTTGTTGATTACCATTTTTAGAAATAATTACTCTTGGGTTTGAAAAAATAACATTAGAGTATTTCACTAATTTCTTTTCAAACTTCTCGAGGTAAGTTTCTAACGTATCTTCTACTCCTGAGCCATGACGATAAATCATGGACGGATCGCAAAGGGCGGTAAATGCTTGCTGATCTGCCGCTTCCATGGCAACGCGACGTTTTTCTTCAAAGGCTAAGACTGGGTGATTCATTTAGTTCTCCTGGTTATTTGATATTCTATTAATTATAAGTTTAGCAATTTAATTTATTAATTGAGATAAATCCAACACAACCAATAAAGATTAAGGTCAAAAAATGTTCAAATTTGCAGCGAATTTAAGCATGATGTATACGGAATTTGATTTTCTGGACCGCTTTTCTGCGGCGGCTCAAGATGGATTTACAGGGGTAGAAATCTTAATTCCCTATGAGTACTCCCCAGAGATTTTGGCAAATCAATTAAAGTCGAATCAATTAAAACTTGCTCTATTTAATGCTAAGGGGGGTGATTTTGCAAATGGTGAAAAAGGGATAGCCTGTATTCCCGGGCGTGAACAAGAGTTTCAAGATGGTTTTTTAGAGTCGCTAGATTACGCAGCAAAATTGGATTGTCAGCAGATTCATGTTTTAGCTGGAATCAAACCGGTAGGGGTTGACTCTGCTGTTTTGTTAGAAACTTATTGTAAGAATTTGCGTTGGGCAACAGAGCAAGCCAAACCAACAGGAACTTTAGTATTAATTGAGCCGATTAACACCAGAGATATGCCGAATTACTTTTTGAACTACCAAGCACAAGCTCATGAGATCGTTAAATCAATCGGGGTTGATAATTTACGGGTTCAACTTGATTTATATCATTGTCAAATCATGGAAGGTGATTTAGCCATGAATATAAAAAAATACCTACCTACCGGGCTTGTGAGTCATATTCAGATTGCAGGGGTGCCAGAGCGTTTTGAACCAAATATCGGTGAAATTAACTACCCTTACCTGTTTTCATTGATTAAGGGCCTAGGATATGAGGGATACATTGGTTGTGAGTATCGTCCAAAAATCAAAAATACGGCCAATGGCACTTCAATTGGACTTGATTGGCTCAGAAATTTACAACTTTAATCAACGAATAGTTATCCAAACCAACTAAGATTTTTCATCTAGATTTATCTTTTGTAGAGGCTTTCTGAATTATTAATGTGATTAGTTTAAAATCTATTCAATGAAAAATATTGAAATAGTGAATTGCTCACTCCCAACTGAGTATGGGCTCTTTCAGTTATATGTTAGAGACAACGGACAATCCGGTAACGAAAATGTTGCGCTTGTGATGGGGGACGTTCAAAATGGTGAACCTGTCTTAACTCGACTCCATTCGGAATGCCTCACTGGCGATGTCTTTCACAGTTTGCGGTGCGATTGTGGCCCGCAGCTCAATGAGGCGATGAAAATGATCGCACAGGAGGGTCGCGGGGTGATTCTTTATCACCGTGAAGAGGGCCGAGGTATTGGCCTCCTGAATAAAGTCAAAGCTTACAAATTACAAGAAAATGGTGCTGATACGGTCGAGGCTAATATCATGTTAGGCTTTGA
>CAISYI010000118.1 GCA_903889595.1 uncultured beta proteobacterium | reverse complement strand
CGTAAAGAATTTGGTAATGACATCCAGTATTGTGGTGATGCCAATATGGGCATGAATCTTGAGCAAGCCTCTACTTATGTATTGGGTGTGAAAGATGCGAACTTGTCTTATTTTGAACAGCCCTTGCAAAAAAATGCCATGGACGATTTACAAAAACTGATTGCTTTAAGTCCTGTTAAGATCGGTTTAGATGAATCAGTGACGGATATGGCTGCCGTGATGGCACACCTGCCTTTAGGTATTGCTGGCGTATCTTTAAAAACTTTAAAGTTCGGTGGTATCAGTGGCTTAATGGCTGCTGGACATGCCTGTGCGGCTCTTGGTTTAGAACTCAATTTAGCCGGTAAACTCGCTGAGTCAAGCATCGCTTCTGCTGCTTTATTACACCTTAGTGCAGCCCTCCCCCATGTTCGTTGGGGAGTAAGTCCAAGTCATTTATCCTTAGCGCAGGATATTGTGCAAGCCCCGATTCAAACCATCAATGGCTTATTACCGATTCCAGATACAGCAGGGCTAGGAATTGAAGTAGATGAAGATTTAGTAAGAAAATATCAAATGAAATAAAGTAACAATTAACCAAAGAGACTGAGTAAAAAATGATTAATGCAGCATTAGTAGGAATGGGCTGGTGGGGAAAAAATATTGCCACTGCCGTACAAAATAAAAGTACAGAAATTCGCTTTAGTTTAGGGATTACGAAAGAAGTCGCTGAAACGCAAAACTTTGCTAATCAACAGGGTATGGCTTTAGCTAGTGATTTAGCTGATGCTTTGCAAAATCCTGAAATTAAAGCTGTCGTATTAGCTACACCACACTCCTTACATGCTGAACAAATCGTTGCAGCAGCGAATGCTGGTAAGCATATCTTTTGTGAAAAGCCATTAACCTTAACTTTTAATGAAGCGAAGTCTGCCATAGCAGCTTGCCAGCAAAACAATGTCGTGCTGGCCGTTGGACAAAATAAACACTTCTGGCCTTCCATGGCAAAGTTAAGAGAACTTGTAAAAAGTGGCATCTTAGGTGAAGTGTTACATATAGAAGGTCATTACAGTAACGAGCACTCTACGAAATTCTTTTCTGATTGGCGTGAATCTCCTTATGAATCTCCAGCTGGTGGACTCACTGGTACAGGGATCCATATGATTGAAGCGTTTGTGAACATTATTGGCCCTGCACAATCTGTCACTGCGATGGTTAGTAGTCAGCGCATGGGACACGATCCAAGAGATTCAACGACTGTTACTGTTAAATTCAATAATGGCTTAAGTGGTTATTTCGCAATGGTTCGAGCAACCCCAATTTTTTGGCGTGTTCATGTTTTTGGCGATCAAGCCTCCATTGAAGCCCTTGGTGAAAATGAAGTCGTTGTCCGTTATAAAGGTGGTCGTGTTGAGCGCTTTGTCATGCCGCCACTCGACTCTATTAGGGCAGAGTTAGACGCATTTAGTTTAGCGATTCCTAACTCATTCCATACTGGTGTTGATGCAAGTAGAGTGCCAACTCCATATCCAATTTCCCCATTACAAATGGAACAAACAATTGCTATGTTTGAATCCATTGTTTTATCTGTTAATAACGAACAAACTGTTAAGGTTCCTCAATGAAAAAGTCCTTTGCTATTGCATTTACTCTATTTCTAAATTTATTGTGTGTATTTACTGCTCAAGCAGAAGACCCATATCCTAGTTCTTCGATCTCTTTAATTGTGGCGAATCCTCCAGGTGGCGCAGCTGATTTAAATGCGCGCATTTTGGCAGAACCTTTGGGTAATGTTTTAAAACAAGCAATTGTGGTTCAGAATAAACCAGGAATTGGTGGTGCCCTAGGTACCGCTTATGTAGCTAATGCAAAACCCAATGGTTACACTTTAGCAATGTCACTCTCCTCTGTAGTGGTTCACCCAGAGGCAGAGCGTATTTCTGGAAGAAAACCACAATACGAACTTAATCAACTTGAGCCAATTGCTTTGATTTCAAGTGATCCAATGATTATTCTTGTTAAGACAGAATCTCCATTTAAAACCTTGGAAGATTTAATCAAAGCAGCCAAAGCAGATCCGGGTAAATACAACTACTCCTCTTCAGGTAATTTTGGCCCGATTCATCTTTCTGTTGAAATGTTAGCGTATCAAGCCGGCGTGAAATTTACCCAAGTTCCATTTGGTGGTGGCGGCCCGTCACTCTTAGCACTGCTAGGTGGTCAAGTTGATTTTACGACCGCAGCTCCAGGTGTAGCCGCTGCTCAAATTGCTTCTGGAAAAGTTCGTCCATTAGCTGTTTCTAGTGCAAAGCGTATTTCAGCATTTCCGGATGTTCCAAGTTATCGTGAATCTGGCTATGATGCTCAGTACTATATTTGGGCAGGAATTTATGCGCCAAAAGGCACTCCTGCGCCAATAGTTATGACGCTCAGAAATGCTTTAAAGGAAGCCGTAAAGAGTCCTCAATTTACTTCTGGATTCCAAAAACAAAACATCATCATGGACTATCGTGATGCGCCAGAATTTGAGAAATTTGCCCAAGAAGATGGAAAAAGAATGTTAACTTTACTTAAGGCGATTGGTAAAATCGACTGATTGATTTCTGCTTATTGTAGGTAACTTCATTCTAAGTAATTACTAGAACTCTTAATGTGTATTGACAGCTAATATCGGTCAATGTACATTAAATCCTTGGATTGAGGTGACCTATGAATTGGGATGTTATTGACGTTAAAGCAATCGAGCCGCTTGCCCTGCAAGTTAAGTTTGAGGATGGCACTATTGGTAAGGTTAGATTTGAAAACAGTCATTTGACAGGAGTTTTTGAGGCATTAAAGAATCCTGCCACATTTAATCAAGTCCACATTGATAATGGGGCTTTTGCTTGGCCAGGAGACATCGATCTAGCTCCTGATGCAATGTACGCTCAAATCCAGTCTCATGGCGAATGGATTTTGCGTTGAATTTTTTAGACTAATAAATTTTAGGTAACTTCTGCAATAGAACTGCCTAAAATATCAACCAGTTTTTTAATTTCAGATTCAGTAGCAATAAAGGGTGGGCAAACGGCGATCGTATCACCTGAGATACGAACTAAAGCCCCCTTCTCTAAACATTTCTCCAGTACTTGCATGCCTCTTTTGCCTGGCTCTTTAGCGTTCGGCTCAATATCGATAGCTGCGGCTAAACCAATATTACGAATATCTAAAATCTTACTCTGCCCTTTTAGGCCATGAATAGCTTGTTCAAGAACAGGCTCTAGTGCCTTACTTTGATTGACTAAATCGTCGCTCTCAAAAATATCTAATACCGCATGACCCGCTGCAATGGCCATCGGGTGACCTGAGTAGGTGTAGCCATGAAAAAACTCAATAAACTGTTCTTGACCTCCGCTATTCATTAAGGTCTCATAGATATCATCCCGCACAATCACACCACCTAAAGGAATCACTCCGTTAGTGATCGCTTTTGCAAAAGCAATCATATCGGGTACAACCCCAAATCGATCCGCAGCAAATGCTGTGCCTAAACGACCAAAGCCAGTGATCACCTCATCAAAGATCAATAAAATGCCGTGTTTTGTACAAATCTCACGGATTCTTTGCAGATACCCTTGTGGCGGGACAAGCACCCCCGTTGAGCCTTGCATGGGCTCCAAGATCACGGCAGCGATCGTGCTCGCATCATGCAAAGCAACTAGTCTTTCTAGTTCTTCAGCTAAATGTGCACCCCAAGTTGGTTGCCCTTTTGAAAAGGCCATTTGCGATAAATTATAGGTATGCGGTAAATGGTCTACTCCGTTCATCATCATCGTCGCAAACATTTTTCGATTAGCAATAATTCCGCCAACAGATATCCCACCAATACCAACACCATGGTAAGCCCGCTCACGACCGATACAGCGAAACCGACCACCTTGACCTAAAACTTTATGATAGCCAATTGCAATTTTTAAGGCCGTATCCACCGCCTCAGAACCAGAATTCGTAAAGAACACTTTACCCAGACCACTCGGAGCCATCTTAGCAATCCTAGAGGCGAGTTTGAAGGTATCAGGGCTAGCGATTTGAAAAGCAGTACAGTAATCCATCGTCTCAAATTGCTTTTGCAAAGCCTGGCCAATACGAGGATCTCCATGCCCTAAGGGCGAGCACCATAAACCGGAGATACCGTCAAAAATTTGATGACCTTGGGTATCAAAATAATAAGCACCCTTGGCAGAGGCCATGAGTTTTGGCGTCTTCTTGAAATAGCGGTTGGGCGTATAAGGCAACCAATAAGCTGACATATCCAGCTCTTGCGCTGGTAACCGAGAGTCATTGCTCATAATTTCCCCTAATCGAAAAACGAAGTGTAACTAATTGTTTAAAAATCGAACACTTTTAGTATATTCGTTTTCTAATTCTATTGAGCCTAAATAGCCGTTGAGTTTACAAGGAAACTTACTGTCTTGAAAACAAAAATATCTAGATTACTGAATTATCTTTTTTACTCTCAAGTCACTAAGCTCTGCATCACTCAGTTGTAAATATTTTTTTAGAATCTCATCGGTGTGTTGTCCAAGCATCGGTGGGGGTAATCTAACACTGGTTGGTGTTTGATGCATTTTTAAAGGCGTACCTAAACTCTTAAACGTCCCAATTTTTTCATGGGCAATGTCTACGACCATTTCTTTGACTTTAGCGTGTTCGGTACTGAGCGCTTCGGCAACTGTATTTACAGCACCGACAGGAATACCATTTTTTCTTAAGGTCGTAATAATATCTTTTGATTGCATCGTTTTAAATGACTCTGCAACGAGTCCATCGACGATTTCACGATGTTGAACTCTGGCAGTATTTGTTCTAAATCGCTCATCTTGAGCCCATTCAGGGTGACCTAAAACTTCTGCTAATTTAGCAAACTGCCCATCATTACCAACCGCTAAAGCGATCATCTTATCGGCGGCCGGAAAGGTTGTATAGGGAACAATGGTTGGATGTCCATTGCCAAATCTTCTGGCATCTTTACCAGTAGCAAGGTGACTACTCCCGACATTGGCCAAGAGTGCAGTTGAGGTATCAAACAAACTCACTTCGACGTGTTGCCCTTTACCAGTTCTATATCTTGATAATAAGGCTGCTTGGACAGCATTACAGGCCATCATCCCTGAGGCTAAATCAACAATTGCAACACCATACTTACTTGGTACACCACCCTCTTCACCGCAAATACTCATGAGACCAGACTCAGCTTGCAAAATAAAGTCGTAACCTGGCAGGTGAGAAAGCGGGCCATAGGTGCCGTAACCGGTAATCGAGCAGCGAACTACTTTGGGCGCATGCGTCTCAAACCATTGACTATCAAAGCCCCATTTTTCGAGCGTGCCATTTTTAAAATTTTCAACAACAACATCAAACTGCGGAATCAGTTTTGCTAGAAGTGCTTTACCTTCTGCTGATCCAAAATGAATACTTAAACCTGTTTTGTTTCTATTTGCGCCTAAAAAATAAGCCGACTCACCTTCTAAAAAAGGTGGCCCCCAACCTCGGGTGTCATCACCCGAGCCTGGAGATTCAACTTTTACTACCTCCGCACCTAAATCACCTAGTAACATGCCACACCAGGGCCCAGCCAGAACTCGACTTAGGTCAAGTACTTTAAAGCCTGACAGAGCACCTTCAGGGAGTTGGTTTTGTGAAGTAGTAGAAGTCATGTCGATCAATCCTTAATCACGCATATCAGGAGGTGCATTGAGATTCTTATGGAAACCATCCATATAATCCGCTAAAGCTGCTTTATTTGCCATACGGAATTTTTGGAAGTCAGGCTTACGACCTTCTAAGAATGCATTCATACCTTCTAAGCTCTCTTCAGAACCCCAAACGTATGCGAGTAACTCCATACCATGCTGCCATGAAGCATAAAGTTGATCTGATTCGAAGTTCAAACTCTTCTTCGTCATACGAATAGTTTGTGAACTATTGCTCTTAATGTTTTCACACCAAGCTAAAGTCTCTTCCATTAACGTCTCTTCTGGAACACACTTATTGATCAAACCAATGCGCTCAGCTTCTTTTGCATCAAAACGTTTTGCCAAGAAAATCATTTCTCTAGCAATACGCTCACCAACGATTCTTGGTAAGTATTGTGTTGCACCGACTGTTGGGCAAGCGCCAACTTTTGCACCTGTTTGACCTAAAACAGATTTTTCTGAAGCAATTACCAAGTCACACCAAAGTGCGAGTTCGTGTCCACCACCCACACACCAACCGTTTACCATGGCGATAGCTGGAATAGGTACACCTCGAATAGCCATAGCTAAACCGAGCATACGATCATTCCACATGGAACCATTCGTGAAAGTTAAACGCTTCATTGCATAAAAGTCACCACCGGCTGAGAACGCACGATCGCCAGCACCACGGAAGACGATACATGCAATCGAAGGATCTTCTCTCGTTGATTTAACAGCTTCAATCATTTCATCCAAAGTTTGCTCTCTGAATGCGTTCAATACACGTGGACGATTAATCGTAATCCAAGCTACTTGATCTTTTACTTCAAACAAAATATCTTTAAAGTTCTTACCTTGATCTACTGACATACTTTCTCCTAGTTATATAAATGAATGCAAATTTTATAATTCGTCTGGTTCTACTTGTAATACATTAAAGGCCGCTTTGAGTCGAGCGTTGTACTTCTTCCGCATTTGTGCAATCTCCTCATCGCTCCAAGTTCTAAATCCTTCCTTGGATTTCATGCCATATTTTCCTTCTTCAATCAACTTGGCCATGCAAGGTTGTAATTCCTTGACGTTATATAAATCTGGCCAAATTTCTACTGAAGCACCTGCCATCCCCTCCCAACCACTAATTTCTTTCTGTGTCATCGGTCCTACTGCTGCATAACGGAATCCAAAACTATAGCGAACCGCTGCGTCCACATCGTCTGGGGTAGCAATACCGGCATCTACTAGTGATAGAGCTTCACGCATGAGAGCGTGTTGAATTCGATTTGCTAAAAATCCTGGAATATCTTTTTTTACTAAAACTGGTTTCTTGCCCGCGGCACGGTACATCTCACAAACTTGCTCGCCTATCGCTGGATCAGACTTTTCTCCTAGAACGACTTCCACTAGAGGCACGATATGAGCGGGCATAAAATAATGGGCGTTTAACATACGGTTCGCGGTGGGCAAACCTGCTGAAATTTTTGAGATGGGGAAGCCCGAACTATTACTGCCAATTGGAATATGAGGTGGAACCTGCTGATCAAGCATAGCAAAAACTTTCTGCTTTAAGGCCATGTCTTCACTTACGGTCTCAATCACCCATACAACTTCATCCCAATCTGACCAGGTGTTCATTTCACCGGTGATGACTTGCGCTCCAGTATCTTGCCAATTGGGATTAATCGTTGAAGTAAGTTGCTCAATTTCATTCACAAACTCATCAGCTCGAGATTTGCTACGACCCAATAGAATTACGCTCATATTGGTTGCTAAAAAGCCAGCTGCAATGCCTACAGCCATAATGCCAGTCCCAACAACCACCACTTTTTTCATGAGCAATCCTTAATTTTATACAACTTGTACTAACAAGTTTAAATAATTAAACTAAATTAAATGCGGGTAAATTAACAATTAAACAAGTATATACTATCGTCTGAATTGAAATAAAAAAAATAAATTATCAAATCAAAAATATTTTTATCAACCTGTCACAACAAGTTAGGAAAAAAAATGATTAATCCATTTAAGCCCGTAGAACTCATTAAAACTGAAGTTTTTATGTCTATGCCAGCAAAATTTAGGAATGCTAAACCAACTTCATGGGCTATTCCCAATCGTCAAGGTGCAGAAATTGAATGTTTCTTAGAAGGTCCTTCCTTTGATAGAGAAGGAAATTTATGGTTTACCGATATTCCTTACGGCCGTATCTTCCGTATTTCTACTAAAGGTGAATGGGAACTCATCACTCAATATGATGGCTGGCCAAATGGCTTGAAATTTCATAAAGATGGTCGTGCGTTCATTTGTGATTACAAAATGGGCTTGCTTGAGTTAGACACCAAGACAGGTAACATCACTACGATTCTTGGCTCTATGTATAGTGAGTCCTTTAAGGGTTTGAATGACTTGCACTTTGCTTCAAATGGCGATTTATATTTTACCGATCAAGGACAAACAGGTATCGTTGATCCAACGGGTCGCGTCTTTAGATTAACTGCAAGTGGACAATTAGATCGCTTGGCAATTAATGTTCCAAGTCCAAACGGTATTACTCTGAACACCTCAGAGAAGCATGTTTTCGTTGCAGTAACACGTGCACAACAAATTTGGCGCTTACCTTTAATGGCGGACGGTTCAGTGTCTAAAACGGGTGTTGCTATTCAATTATCAGGTGGCGCTGCAGGACCTGACGGAATTGAAATGGACTCTGAAAATGGCCTCTTAGTTTGTCATTTAGGGGTTGGTATTTGGCGTTTTGATAACAATATGTTGCCAACTCACCTCATTTACTCAGAAAACAAACATCACCACCATTTAGCGAATATTGCTTGCAGTCCTGATGGTCAGGATCTGTACATTACTGAATCAATGTCTGGTGATATTTTGAAGGCAAAATTACCTGTTCCAGGTAAAAAAGTATTCGGCTTAAGTTAATTAACTCATCTTAATTAGTAAGTAGCTTAGAAAATTTAAAAAGATGGAAAATTCTAAACGTCCTGTACTGTATAAAAATATTTCGAAAGACTTACTTTCTAAAATACAGTCAGGCGTTTGGGCGGTAGGAGACAATCTACCCTCTGAAGCGCAGTTGTGTGAAATGCTCAAGGTTAGTCGCCAAACAATCCGGCATGCCCTACAGCACCTTGCAGAAGCTGGCTATATTCACCGGCAACAAGGTGCTGCGACAAGGGTTATTTCGACCTCGTCACCTAGAAAATTTAGTCAAAGTTTTAACTCACTTGGCGAAATTTTAAATTATCCACGTAATACCTATCGTAAGAATCACATCGAAGAATATGTAGAGTGTGATGCGCAATTGCAAAAATTATTGGACGCACCCATCGGTTCTGCTTGGTATCACATCGGGGCCGTTCGACTAGAAGAAGATTCAAATTTGCTATTAGCATGGACTGATATTTATATTCTTCAACAATTTGCTAAATTGACACAAAACAAAAACCACGGTCAACATATGGTTTATGCACAAATTGAAGAAGAATATGGCGTTAGTATGGCTAAAGCGGATGTGGAAATTTATGCCTCGACTTTTACGAAGCAACATGCTGACTTGCTAGGTGTAGAGGTCGGATCTCCCTGTTTAGTTGTCGTCAGAAAGTATTACGATAAAGATGGTCAACCTTTTGAAGTATCCGTAACACAGCATCCTGAACATCGATATACGTTTAAGATGAGTCTGAGAAGTTCCAATATGGAAAATAATTAAATTAAAAAACCTGGAGACACTTTATGTCGATCATTGAGTCCGTAGAAGTCATTAATGTTGCTATACCCCTAGATAAGGTAACGTCTTTCTCTACCAGAACAGTTTCAGAGAGACATTATTGCTTAGTTAAAGTCAGAAATAAAGAGGGTCTCGAGGGTATTGGTTTTTGCTATGTGGGTAGCGGCGCTGGATCCATTGCGCGAGTTGCAGTAGAGGAGTTATTGGCACCCAAATTAATTGGTCAGAACAGTCATCGTTCTGAAGGACTGTGGCAAGAAATGTACGCAGAAGCAATTCTGCAAGGTCGCTCAGGATCGGTCATGCGAGGCATTTCAATATTGGATAATGCTTTGTGGGATCTCAATGCACAAACAGCAAAACTTCCATTACATGAATATTTAGGTGCTGTTACTTTAGATAAAGTCCCCGCCTACGCAAGTGGTGGCTATTACGTAGATGGAAAAACACCCAGTCTGCTAGCCAAAGAAATGGAAAACTATGTTTCTTTGGGCTTTAAAGCCGTAAAGATGAAAACGGGGCGACTCTCTCCTGCCGAAGAAGAAGAACGTTTGGCAGCAGTGCGAGACGCAGTTGGTGAAGATATTTTAGTAACCATGGATGCAAATAATGCATGGGCGGATTTACCCACTGCCATGGAATATATCAAACGCTTTGAAGAGTACAACCCTTATTGGATCGAAGAGCCTTTTTCGCCAGATGCGATTGATTTACATGCAAGACTTGCTGCTAGAACTTCCATCACAGTTGCTACCGGAGAAATTGAAGTAGGTCGTTGGCGTTTTCGGGAATTAATTGAAGCAGGCGGTTGTGAAATACTGCAAACAGACGCAGCAGTTTGCGGCGGTATCAGTGAGTGGCGCAGAATTGCCGCTTACGCTAGTGCAAAAGGAATTACGGTGAGTCCACACTGGTTTCACGACTTACATGCACCGCTCGTAGCAGCAACGCCGAATGCGAGATTTGTAGAATACTTTACGGATGACCAAGTCCTTAATTTTAGACGCCTCATTAACCGTCAACTAGACTTTAAAAATGGTGATTTAATATTGCATCAATCCCCAGGTTTGGGTTTTCAATTTGATGAAGCAGAAATAAAAAAATATAGTAACGGACAAACATGGAGAAAGATTAAATGAGTCACATCATTACAGCGCAGCAAGCAGAAGAATTTATTACACGCGTTTATGTAGGACTTGGCATGCCTAGTGCAGACGCCAAAATTATTGCTGAATTAATGGTTACTGCTGATTTATCCGGTGCAGATGGACACGGTATTTTCCGTTTACCACAGTACTCAAAGCGGATTGTCGAAGGTGGAATTAATTTGCATCCGCAGATGAAGTTATTGAAGGATGCGCCGTCCATAGCACTATTACATGGTGATAACGCCATGGGTCACCTCATCATGCATCGCTGTACTGAACTCGCTATCGAAAAGGCCAAGAAAAACGGCATTGGTTGGGTCGGTTGCTGCTATGGTAATCATGCTGGTGCAGGTTCTATGTACACCAATTTAGTTGCAGAGGCTGGTTTAGTAGGTATGTATTTAGCAGTGGGTAGTGCTAATCACATGGCACCTTGGGGCGGTATTGATATGTTGCTTTCAACGAATCCAATTGCTATTTCGGTACCAATGGGTCAAGGCAAACCACCTGTCCTTCTAGATATGGCAACAACTGTTGCTGCTTATGGCAAAGTCAAAATGAAGGCGCAACAAGGTGAAGAAATGCCAGTGGGCTGGATGATTGATAAACAAGGTCAACCCCTTACTGATCCAAATCGCTCTCATGAAGGAATGTTAGTTCCAATTGGCGAATATAAAGGTTATGGCTTGTCTCTAATGATTGCTTTACTCGCAGGTTGTATGAACGGTGCAGCGGTAGGTTCTGAATTAGTTGACTTCAATGCTGACTCAAAAGCGGTAACGAATACTGGGCAAACAATTATTGCAATCAACCCAGACTTTTTAGGCGGCACAGAACATTTAATTAGTGATGCTAATCGCCTAGTCGGAGAAATAAAGGAATCTAAAAAGCTGCCTGGCGTTTCTGAAATTCGAGTACCTGGCGACGGCATTGCTAAGTCAAAAGCAAAACGCACTGTAGAAGGTATTCCAATTCCGGATAACCTTTTCACTGCTTTACAAGCAACAGCTAAACTGGCTGGTGTTGCACCACTTGAGGGATAAAAGTGCAAAATAACTATCTTCGAAGCAGCTCTAGACTCTTGAAAAAATCATTCTTAGTTAGTGCGTTACTAAGTTGCATTTTTTCGAGTACCGCGATGGCCCAATCCAACTACCCCAATCGAACGATCCAAATCACGATGCCGCTCCAAGCAGGCTCTGGTGTGGATGTTCTATTGCGCCCAATTGCTCAAAAGATGTCTGAGGTACTGGGACAATCCCTTGTCATTGAGAATATTACTGGCGGTGCTGGCTTAATTGGTGCTAATAAAGTAGCGCAAGCAATACCGGACGGTTATGTGCTCGGGGCATTTAATGACAGTATATTAAACATGGTGCCTAACCTTTACAAAAAGGTTGATTACGATCCACTTACCAGTTTTACTGGCATTTCTCCGATTGCCGGTATTACCTTCGTGTTAGTTGCAAATCCTAACTTCAAACCTAATACGATTAAGCAAATCATCGAATACGCTAAAGCAAACCCGGGCAAATTAGACTACGCTTCAGGTGGCAATGGTTCACCCCAACATATTGGCATGGAAATGCTTAGGCAAATGACCGGCGCACCACTCGTTCATATACCCTACAAAGGTGCCGCTGCTCCCGTGACTGACGTAATGGCTGGGCAAATACCGATGATGATTAGTGCACTCGCTGTGGTATTGCCGCAAATTAAAGCAGGTAAGCTCAAAGCAATCGCCATTACGAGTTCGAAAAGATCGCAACTTTTACCCGATGTACCAACCGTCGCAGAGTCCGTTCCAGGCTATGAATTTATGGCTTGGGCTTCTTTAGTTGCTCCCAAAGGTACCTCAAACGAAGTTGTTAATAAAATCAATGATGCCATCACGCAAGTATTAAAAGATCCAAAAGTAAAAGAGCAGATGATCGCGCAAGGATTTGAACTTGTACCAACCGGTCAAGCCGCTTTTAATCAGGCGAATAAGGATGGGTTTTACAGGATGAGAAAAATCATCAAAGATGGTGGCATTAGCTTAGACTAGGTAGAGTCTAAAAATTACTTTTAAAAAAGCTTTATTCTTCAACCTGGAAATCATTATGACGAACCAATTTTTCAATCGCGTTTTACTAGGAATACTTATCAGTTTAGGCTTAAGTTTTCAATTGCAAGCCAATGAGAACAAAACTATTAGAGCCTATGTTGGATATGTAGCGGGTAGTTCAACCGATATTGCTGCAAGGATTGTTGGTCAGGCACTAGGCGAAGAACTCAAACAAAATGTCATCGTTGAAAATCGCGGAGGCGCAGCCGGCAATATTGCAGCAGATGCAACGGCAAAAAGTGCGGGGGACGGTAGTACCATCTTGGTCGCACAAAATGGTCTTGCGATCAGTGTTGCGCTTAATAATGCCCTGCCCTTTAACGGCACAAAGGATTTAATTCCAATTGCTGGTTTTGCTGCTACGCCACACATCTTGGTCGTAGGTGCCAACTCCCCCTATAAAAACGTTGCAGATATTATTGCAGCAGCAAAAAAAGAACCTGGTAAGTTAACCTACGCCTCTTCAGGCATTGGTAACTCTGACCACATGGCTGGAGAAATGTTTAGTGTGCTTTCTGGCACTAGTGCCATCCACGTTCCATACAAAGGTGGCGCACCAGCTTCGGTAGATACGATTGGTGGACAAATAGATTATTACTTTGCTGGCATGCCCGTTGGACTTGCGCAGTATAAGGGTGGTAAGATGCGCGCTCTAGCAGTGACAAGTAAAGAACGTTTTTCAGGAGCTCCTGAAGTACCGACGATGTTAGAGTCTGGAGTAAAAGATTATGAAATCACCTTGTGGCAAGGTATCTTCATGCCTGCAGGAACGCCTGTTGAAATTCAAAAGAGAATCAGTGAAGCAACTTTAAAAGTGCTAAGTCAACAAAGTGTAAAGGATAGTTTTACCAAAGCGGGTATTCAAATGGCTCCGCTAAATCAAGAAGACTTTAAGAAATTATTTTTAACGGACATTACTCGTTGGAAAGAAATCGCCAAAAAATCGAATATTAAATTGAATTAAGAATTAATTTATCTAATTATTGTCTAAGATTCAAAAGGATTACAAATGAAGAAAATGCGTATTTCATGCCTTCTCATGACGTTAATGAGTATTGCCTCAACCTTTGGCTACGCTCAAGAAGCAAAGAATTTCCCGAGCAAACCCGTCCATTTAATTATTGGGTTTGCCGCAGGTGGTGGTTCTGATTCGACAGCTAGAGTTTTGGTTCCAAAATTGTCAGAAATGTTAGGTCAAACCGTCATTATTGATAACAAGCCTGGCGCAGGTGGCAACCTAGCGAGTGACTTTTTAACGAAGCAGCCGCCTGACGGCTATAACATTGCCCTCACTACAATCGGTTCTTTAGCGATTAATCCGCACATGCCAGGTGGCACGAACTTCAATCCGCTAAAAGACTTTACTTTCTTATCTCAGGGTGTCGTGTTTCCGAATGTATTAGTGGTGAAAGCAGATTCGCCAATTAAAACTTTGAAAGACTTTGTCGAAACCGGTAAAAAATCTGGGAGCTTTATTACCTTTGGCTCATCTGGTCAAGGCAGTACTGGACATCTCGCTGGGGAGCTATTAAAAGTTCGTTCTGGTATGAATGGTCAACATGTGAACTACAAAGGTGGAGGTCCGGCGATGAATGATCTCCTTGGTGGCAATATCGTGGCAATTTTTGCCAGTGCACCAACTGCGATTCCTTTTATTGAAGCTGGAAGACTGCGCGCTTTAGCGACTACAGGAGTCAAGCGAGCGGACTCTTTACCGAATGTCCCTACGATTGCTGAGCAAGGATACCCTGGTTATCAGGCCCAAAATTGGTATGCCTTTATTGGCCCAGCAAAAATCCCTCCTGAGATACAGAACAAATTAAATCAAGCCCTTGTTGCTACGCTCAAAGATCCTTCAACAGCGGAGAAACTCCGAAATATTGGGGTTGAACCTGCACCATCGACCCCGAATGAACTCGCCGCGTATACCAAGTCGGAGTATGAAACCTGGGGCAAGATTATCAACACTATTCAATGGGAAAAATAATTCCACGATGAAAGCATAAATATGGGTTCTACCATTTCAGAAAAAATCTTAGCAGCGCATGCTGGTGTAAGCCAAGTCAAGGCAGGGGAAGTTGTAGTCTGCAATGTTGACTTTGCGATGGTGACTGACACACGTGCTGGCAATGCATTTCAAGTAATCAAAAAATTAGATAAGCCAACTTTAGGCTTTGCTAAAAATACCGCCATGGTTTTAGATCACTACTCTCCTCCACCTCATGAGGAGGCAGCGCAAACGCATCAGTTAATGCGCAATTTCTCAAAACAAGCGGGTACTCACTTATACGATATCGGTGATGGTATTTGTCACCAAGTATTGCCAGAAGGTGGTCATCTTACGAGCGGTAATTTAATCGTTGGAACGGATACTCACTCAACTACCTACGGAGCATTTAACGCCTTTGGAACAGGCATTGAAGGCAGTGACGTAGTTGGCGTCATGTCAAGTGGCAAAATTTGGTTGAGGGCTCCGCAAACAATCAAGGTTCATCTTGATGGGCAGTTACAACCTGGCGTGTGGGCCAAAGATATTACTTTGACGATGTTAGGGAAATTCAAAGCTGAAGGACTCAATTACAAAGCAATAGAATATGTTGGTAGTGCAGTGAGTGCGATGGACATCGATGATCGCATGACCTTGTGTAATCATGCTGCCGAATTAGGCGCTAAAGCTGCCATTCTTGAGGCGGATGAAAAAACTATTAATTGGTTAAATGCCCACGGTGCCAAAACACCACAACCAGTTTTTGCAGATGCGGATGCGCACTATGAAAAAGAAATCAGGATCAATGTTAATGACTTAATTCCACAAGTCGCCAGAAAACACGCCGTGGATGATATTGTCGGTGTCAATGAAATCACCCAACAAAAAATTCAATTCGCACTCATCGGCACCTGTACGAATGGCCGACTAGATGACATTCGACAAGCTGCCGCCATTTTAAAAGGTAAGAAACTTGCTCCTGGTGTGCGTATGATTATTACTCCAGCCTCTCGTCAAATATATTTAGCAGCCTTACGGGAAGGCTTAATTGAGATCTTCAGTATGGCTGGCGCCTCTTTTGAATCCGCGGGCTGTGGGACTTGCGTAGGCATTACCAACCATTTAGTTCCTGGCGATAATGAGGTAGTGATTTCGACAGCCAACCGAAATTTTAAAGGTCGACTCGTCAATCCGAATGCAGACATTTGGCTTGGCTCAGCCGCAACCGTCGCAGCCTCCGCTTTAACAGGCTACATTACTGATCCAAGAACCATTGATGGTGGCACATGGAGGGCAGTAGCATGAGCAATATCTTAGGCAAAGCTTTCAAATTAGGGGACGATGTCAATACAGATATCAATTGTTCGAGTAAATATGCGCCGGGTAAAGATAGTCAATTTATCAGTACGATTGCTTTTGAACAATTGAGCCCAGGATTTTCTAATCGGCTACAACAATCTCAAGGCGGCATCATTGTGGCGGGTGAGCATTTTGGCATCAACTCCTCGCGTGAGCAAGCCATCGCTGTCTTGCACCTCATGCAAGTTCGCTGTATTTTAGCCCCCTCTTTTGGGCGCCAATTTTTCAGAAACGCAATCAATAATGGTCTTGCTATTTTAGAATGCGACACCACTCAAATCCAAGATGGTGCACAGTTAAATATTGATTTACAAACTGGTTTAGTTCAAGTTGAATCTAAGCAGACGATTCAGGCAACTCTACTACCTAAAGAAGTATTAAAAATCATTTCAATGGGTGGGTTGATACCATTCCTGAATGAACACCCTGACTGGAATTTTCAAGCGTGACAAAACATACTGCTCTGCAAAAAAGACAACAATTACGTCAGTTGATTACTCAAGATCAAACCTTAATTGCGCCGGGAATTTATGATGGCTACGGTGCTAAGTTGGTCGAAAACGCTGGGTTTACCGCGGTTTACATGACTGGCAATGGAGTTTCCGCATCCCTACTCGGACGTCCAGATATTGGTCAGGTAGATTTAACTTTGATGACGGATCACGCCAGGCGCGTTGCCCATAGCATCAATGTCCCGTTAATCTGTGATGCCGATACGGGTTATGGTGGGGTATTTAATATTCAACGCACGATTGAGGAATTTGAAGCCTCAGGGGTCAGTGCGATACATATCGAAGATCAAATTTTTCCAAAACGCTGCGCCCAATTTGAAGGGGCTCGCAAAGTTTTAGATCGTAAAGAAGCGGTTGCACAAATACAGGCAGCAGTAGCTAGTCGCGTCGATTCTAGTTTCATGATTATTGCGAGAACCGATTGTGCTGAGAGCTTGGGATTAGACGAAGCAATTCTGCGTGCAAAAATATTTATTGCCGAGGGTGCTGACGCTGTTTTTGTCGAGTTAAAACCCCATCCTGATGCCTTAGCAAAAATTGCTAGTGTTAAAGAACAAGTCAATGCCACTTGTCTGTATAACCTCGATGTTGGTGGCCCGATATCGCTATTAAAAACAACCGATATGAAAGCATTAGGTATTGATATCGGAATTCGACCAAGTCTAGCAAGGGGCGTATTTGGTTTTGCAATGTCACAAGCCTTGAATAGTCTTAAAGAAAATGATAATTTGCAATCTATCCAACAGCAAATTTGGAGTGGCAAAGAATACAACGCAGCCCTCGGTCTTGCTGCTTTGGAAGACTGGGAAAAAAAATTCGATTAAATTATCAATGATTTAATTTGGCCTTAAAGCACCAATCTTGTGCAACCCAATTCATACTAACTATTAGACTTAAATCAAGTTTATCAAGAGTTTAAGCCAGATACCTTGCTGGAAATTGACTAAATCAGGTGATTTTAGACTTGCCCCAATATCTATTATCTGCACCATTAAAGTACCGTTAACTGGTGTTAACCCTTTTCGTTCTTCTATATTAAAGCTAAGGCATATGGAGGAATCATGGCAGACCTTGACACTAAAAAACTTTCATCAAATACCCACACAACAATCACTAAACTCGCACCGGATTCTGGGCGTCGTAAACTCATCCAAACGATTGGCGCTGCTGGTATTTATTCTCTCGTTGATCCTTTAGTCAAGTCAGGTGCTTGGGCTGCAGG
>CAISYI010000117.1 GCA_903889595.1 uncultured beta proteobacterium | reverse complement strand
GCCGTTTGGGATTTGGTAGCGAAGATTGCTGATAAACCACTTTACGTTGTGTTAGCCGAGCGTTTTAATCAAGGTATTATTCCGACCAAAGTGCCATGTTATGTAGGCGGCGGTTGGTATGCTCCTGGCAAGGGGATTCCTGAGCTAAAAGATGAAATCCAACGTCGTAAAGACGAAGGCTACACCGTCATGAAAGTAAAAGTCGGCGGTGCACCGCTCAAAGATGATTTATTAAGACTCGATGCGGCGATTGAGGTCATGGGTTCGCCAAATAGTATTGCCGTTGATGCAAACGCCGCATGGCAACGTGAAAGTGCACTCACTTACACCAAAGCGCTCGCTCCTTATGGTCTACGCTGGTTAGAAGAGCCAACGGATCCACTAGACTATGCCTTGTTGTCGGAGTTGTGTGGCTTTTATGAAGCCCCCATTGCAACGGCCGAAAACCTATTTTCTACCCAGGATATTCGTAATTTGATTCAGTTCGGTGGTCTGCGAAGTGATCGAGATATTATCCAAATTGATGTGCCTCAGTCCTACGGTATTACGCAGTTTTCAAGAACTTTAGAGATGATGGCTGATAGAAAATGGGCTAGATCACAAGTATTCCCCCACGGCGGTAATTTAATGACCCTTGCTATCGTGGCTGGATTTGGTTTAGGTGGTTGCGAAGCTTACCCTGATGTGTTCGGTGCTTTTGCTGGATTTGCAGATGATTCAATTGTGACCGAAGGTTTTATCAATTTATCAGATCGACCTGGTATTGGTTTTGAAGGGCAGAATCAACTCTTTAGTCTGATGCAAACTATCAACAACTAAAGAAGATGTAGTCGTTTGTTAAAAAGTATTTCAAAGATGGAGACATATGTTTACGACCTATAAAGAGGCAGCAAATGCCCAAGCATTAACTGGAGTGAAGTCAGCTGATCCGCTAACTCAACCGCTTGAGCAAGCGCGCATGCAACAAGATGAGTATTTCAAAACACTCAATCAAGATTTGCCTGAGGTTGCAAAAATTGAGGACCGATTAATTTCTGGGCCGGCGGGAGATATTCCGATTCGATTAGTCTATCCATCTTTGGGTGAGCCTACCAATTATTTAATTTTTATTCGCGGTGCAGGATTTTGGGCTGGATCCCTTGATTCCCACGCGCGCACCATGCGTACCTTAGCCCTTGAAAGTGGTTGTGTTGTCTGCGGTATTGATTATCGACGTGCGCCAGATTTTCACTTTCCAGTTCAGCGCAATGAAGTGATCGCTGTCGTGGAATACTTGAAGTCACAACAGGCGAGTCTTGGCATTCTTGGCCAACCGGTATTATTTGGCGAATCTGCTGGAGCAACAATTGCACTCAGTACTGCTCAAGCTCTGCGTGATCAAAAGAAGAATGAATTGGCCGGACTGATTTTATTTTATAGTAATGCTGGTGGGTTTAAACCGAAAGCAAGAGAATACTCGCAGTGGGTATGGAAACAGTATTTAGGACCGATTACTGCTTTAGATGATTCAGAAGCAACCCCACTTTTGGCGAGCGTTGCAGGCTTACCACCCATTTGGCAAGGCGTCGGGGCAGATGATCCACTGATTACAGATACACAAAAATTAGCTGATCAATTACAGGGAATTGGTGCAGAAGTGCAAGTTGTCACTTATCCGAATTTGCCGCATGGTTTTTTGATGTGGACGGGAACTTTACAACCAGCACTTGACGCTTTAAAAGAGAGTGTACAAGTGATGAAGAAATTTTTTAGTAACAAAGGTAGTTAATTAAAATTCATTAAATAAAGTAGTCAAAATAAAAAACATAAAAACTAAGGAGAACAAAACATGCAAAGATGGACCCCAACCCAAGAAGAAATGAAAAAACAAACTGCACGCTTTAATGAAATCGTGCCAGTAAAAAAACATCACTTAGAAGAGAAGGGTATCCCGCCTGAAGTACTAGAAATGATTATGGCGAAGACCACGCGTAATGTGATGTCGCCGGGCCCACTGCCAGGTCAGTTATCTCCTAAGCCAGCTGTTACGGGTGGTGAAGCGGGTGTGTTTCGTTTAGGGATTGCTACTTGCCCACCAAATCAAGGCCCAGGTTTACATGTACATTACAACACTGAAGAAACTTTCATGGCACTGACTGGTCGTTGGGAAATTCAGTGGGGAGATTTTGGTGAAGAGTCAATTATTCTTGAACACTTAGATTTAGTCGCAATGCCCAAAGGGGTTACAAGACGCTTTATTAATCGATCCAATGAAGATGCCCATTTAATGGTCATTATTCAGGGTAAGCGTGAAGAGTTTGACGACGTCGATCGTGTGCCACAAACGGCAGAGAATATTGCTAAAAAATATGGCCAAGGCATGGTTGAGAAGTTGCAAAGTATGGGCTGGAAATTTACCATTGGTGTTGAACCTGAGGGACAATAAGTGCCAAATTTTCGACTACGACGGGGCGTACTTCGCGCCAGCTCTTTAGCACTAGGCTACCCATTTCTAAATGCTAGCGCCCAATCAGATATCAGTAAATATCCATCTCAGCCGATTAAGGTGATTGTGCCATTTGCCGCGGGAGGTACGCTCGACGTTGCTCTGCGGCCGATAAGTCAAGCCTTACTTGAAAACTTAGGTCAAACGATATTAATAGATAATCGTGCTGGCGCTAATGGCATGATTGGAAGTGATTTGGTAGCTAAAGCAAATCCTGATGGCTACACATTGCTTGCTGTGACTGCCTCTTTTGCACTCAATCCTAGTATGTATAAAGATATTAAATATGATGTCTTAAAGGATTTCACACCCATAACTTGCTTGATGCAGGGTGTTGGTTTTGTAATGGTAGTACATCCTTCCCTGCCAGTGAAAACGGTGCCAGAGTTCATTGCTTATGAAAAAAAATCGAATCAATCCGTTGCATATAGTTCCCCAGGTATCGGAAATACGATTCATATTGCTAGTGAACTTTTTAACCAAAAGACGGGTACCCACATGCTGCATGTACCCTATAAAGGAAGTGCCCCTTCTTTAAACGCATTAGTTGG
>CAISYI010000116.1 GCA_903889595.1 uncultured beta proteobacterium | reverse complement strand
TACATTGGAATAATAATGAATCAATTTCTAGCTTATTAGACGTTATTGATCGAGTCCAACTGAACTATTCCATTAAGGACCTGCGCTGGTCTATCGCGCACATCAACAATATAGATGAAATTACTTTAATGAGGATAAAAAAAAATCATCTAGGTTGGTTGGCACAAAATGCTTTATATTTTCAAGCCAATAATTTCGCAGATAAATATGGGGTAGAGGCCTTAACAGTTTCGCCGCGTCTGCGACAAGCAATCAATTTGAATATACCAGTAGGTTTTGGAACAGATGCCCACCGTGTTATGGACTTTAATCCATTTGTTGCGATAGAGTGGCTTATCACTGGAAAAAGTATTGATGGTCGAAACGGACGGCAAAGTTCACAATTACTAAATGTCTCTGAGGCTTTAGATTTGTATACGAAAGGAAGTGCCTATTTTTTACCAGATGGTAACTTACGAGGAGAACTATCAGTTGGCAAGTATGCTGATTTAGCCATCTTAAACCAAAATATTTTTACTATACCTACCCAACAAATTCATCAAACTCAATCAGAATTAACCATGGTGGGAGGAAAAGTGGTTTACTCAAAATAAAAAAACCGCATTAAAAAATGCGGTTTTTTCTAAAAGTAAAAGAAACTTACTTAATCTTTGTTTCCTTGTAAGCAACGTGTTTACGTACTTTAGGATCAAATTTCATAATCTCCATTTTTTCAGGAGTAGTTCTTTTGTTTTTTGTTGTCGTATAGAAATGACCAGTACCTGCAGTCGATTCTAATTTGATTTTTTCGCGTCCACCTTTAGCCATGATAATCCTCGATTATATTTCGCCACGAGCACGTACATCAGCTAATACTGAGTCAATACCGTTTTTGTCAATTAAACGAAGTCCAGCATTAGTTAAGCGCAAGCTTACCCAACGGTTTTCGGATTCGACCCAAAAACGACGATTTTGCAAATTAGGCAAAAACCGACGTTTAGTTTTATTGTTTGCATGGGAAACATTATTGCCAACCATTGGCTTTTTCCCGGTGACTTGGCATACTCGAGCCATGACACTCTCCCTCATTGATCTGAACTAAAGAAGAGAATTGTAGCATTTTATTTATCATAATGCCAAGTAGATTAGTAAAATTTCTTTAATTTGCAGAATTTAGTAATCCGGCATCTAAAAAAGAAAAATATCCGTTCGGGGATACGATGCAGTGGTCAAGCAAAATAATATCGATCATTTGCATGATTTGGTAAAGTTGATTGGTCAAATCAATGTCCGCTTGACTAGGGTGGGCTTGCCCGGCAGGGTGGTTGTGGCTAATGATTAGGGCTGATGCGTTTAATTGAATCGCCTCCTTCATTACCTCTTTAGGGTAAATTGTCGTCTGGTCAACGGTTCCTCTAAATAATATTTTAAATTCAATGAGTTTTCCAGCTTGATCCAAAAACATGACGCCAAAAACTTCATGTTGTAAATGACCAATTGAGGTTTGTAGGTACTCTCTGACCATCGCCGGAGAGTTCATTACCACTATTTTCTTCAATTCCTCATCAATAGAGCGTTTAACTAATTCATAAATAGCTTGTAATTGAGTCCATTTTGCAACGCCTAAGCCTTTAAACCTGCTCAAATCTTTAAGTTGACACTGTAATAAGGCCCTAATACCCCCGCACTGTTCCAATAAATCACTCGAAAGCTCGATTACATTTCGACTTTTGGTACCGCAGCGTAAGAAAATGGCTAATAACTCAGGGTCAGAAAGACTCTGCGCTCCACGAAGAAGAAGCTTCTCCCTAGGGCGCATATTTGTGGGCCATTCATGAATAGGTTTACGTTCCTGTGGCGCCCTCGCTACAATAGAGGGATGACTAAAATTATTGTAAAAACTGACTCTTTTTTGACCTTGCATTATCGTATCGGCCTTCCCGAAGGTGGTGATCTTGTCAATACGTTTACCGATAAACCGGCCACATTACTCTTGGGAGCTGGGCAGTTTGCCCCATCCCTAGAAAATGCCCTGATTGGTTTAGAGGACGGAGAACATAAAACTTTTTCCCTTGATCCTGAAGCGGGCTTTGGGTTGCGTAATCCAGATCTTATTCAACATGTATCTTCAAAAACATTAAATGATAATAGTGATCCTGAAGATACTTATACTATAGGAGATATGGTGGAATTTAATGCACCTAATGGCGCAACTTACGCAGGGATATTGCAGTCTTTTGATGCTGATGGGGCTTGGATTGATTTCAATCACCCACTCTCTGGAAAAACCATTACCTTTGAAGTAAAAATTATTTCGATAATGTAAAAAATATGACGACAGCCAATACTGAAGCAGAAATACTTTTAGCCCAACCCCGAGGTTTCTGTGCTGGGGTTGATCGAGCAATTTCTATAGTCAATGAGGCGCTTATTCAATTTGGTGCGCCAATTTATGTTAGACATGAAATTGTTCATAATAAATACGTAGTGGAAGATTTGCGAGCTAGAGGTGCGATTTTTATTGATGACCTCAAGCAAGTTCCAGCTGGTGCAACACTAGTTTTTAGCGCTCATGGCGTTCCACCTTCTATCAAAAGCGAAGCAAAACGTTTAGGTTTTCAAATTTTTGATGCAACTTGTCCCTTAGTAACTAAAGTCCATGTAGAAGTGGTAAAAATGTATCAAGAGGGTTTTAAGATTGTGATGATTGGGCATGCAGGCCATCCTGAGGTGGAAGGGACGATGGGACAAATTCCTGATGGTATCAGCCTCATTGAAAATTTAGGGGATGTTCAAAGGTTAAATCATCCGGAGGGTACAAAAATTGCTTACGTTACCCAAACTACACTTTCGCTTGATGAGACAAAAGACATTGTTGATGCATTAAAGGTCAAGTATCCCCAGATTTCACAGCCAAAAAAACAAGATATTTGCTATGCCACTCAAAATCGTCAAGATGCAGTGAAATTTATGGCACCGCTCGTTGAGGTAGTCATCGTAGTGGGTAGCCCAAATAGTTCTAACTCAAATAGGCTTAGAGAGCTGGCAGAAAAAATGGGTGTACCAGCTTATATGGTTGATGCACCAGAACAGGTAGATCCTAAATGGTTTGAGGGCATTAAAAAGGTGGGATTAACTGCAGGAGCGTCTGCTCCCGAAGTACTTGCTCAATCCATCATCGATAAAATTAAAGAGTATGGTCCAAAACATGTCAGGCCTCTAGATGGTATTCAAGAAAGTACCGTCTTTGCATTGCCAAAAGGGCTGAAATCAACATAGAATCAATTTAACTAAGAATGTCTGTCAAAAATAATAGGAGATAGTATGAAGATGCATCGATCTGCAGTTACCAAGAATGGTTTGAAATTTTTTATTGGATTGCTAACTCTCAGTTTGTTGGTGAGTTGTGGCAAGAAGGATGATTCTAAAAGTGCATCGGGTAGTTCAGATTCTGTAATTGTCCGAATTGGTAATGGTGCTCCTTTAACTGGCGGTGACTCCTACCTTGGTAAAGATAATGAAAATGGCGCAAGACTTGCAGTAGAAGAAGTCAATCAAAAGGGTTTAGTAATTAATGGTAAAAAAGTTACTTTGGAACTCTTAGGTGAGGATGATGCTGGAGATCCTAAACAGGGGACCCAAGTAGCCCAAAAGTTAGTTGATAATAAAGTAGTTGCTGTCGTTGGTCATTTAAACTCTGGCGTATCCATACCCGCTTCAAAGATATACAACGAAGCAGGAATTGCTCAGATAACACCTTCTTCGACGAATCCAGAATTAACTAACCAAAACTTCAAAAATGTATTTCGTTTAGTTGGAACTGATGCACAACAAGGACCAACTTTGGCTTTGTATGTTGTTGAAAAATTAAATGGTAAGAAAATTGCCCTCGTCGATGATTCTACCCAGTATGGCAAAGGCTTAATTGACGAATTTGAGAAGGCCGCAAAAGCAAAAGATGCCCATATCCTTTTGCATGAGGCAACTAATAACAAGGCAACAGACTTTAAGGCAATTCTTACGAATATTAAAGCTAAAAACCCTGACGTGATTGTATTTGGTGGCATGGCTGCAACCGGAGGTTTGTTCGCGAAACAAGCTAAAGAACTTGGCATTAAGGCAAAAATCGTAGGTGGTGATGGTATCTGTAGTCCAACCTTATACGATCTTGCTGGAGATGCAGTAAGTAATGTAATTTGTTCAACCGTTGGTGTACCAAAAGAAAGCCTCAAAGATGGCGGCGAATTTCTTAAAAAATACAAAGAGCGCTTTGGGGTGGAAGTACAAATTTACTCACCGATGGCCTATGATGCAGTGATGATCATTGTAGAAGCAATGAAAAAAGCCAATTCAACTTCGGCAGCTGACATTCTCAAAGAGTTACCGAATACGAACTATGAAGGTATCTCTGGTCAAGTTTCCTTTGATGCTAAGGGTGATTTAAAAAATAGCGCGATTACTTTAAATGAGTACAAAAATAATAAGATTGCTACTTTAGAAGTGATGCGCATGCAATAATCGAATCAACGACAGATAATTCATCTGTCGTTTTTTTATGGATACTTTTTTACAGCAAATTATTAATGGCCTAGTCTTAGGGAGTATCTACTCCCTCATTGCACTTGGTTATACGATGGTTTATGGAGTTCTAGGCATTATCAACTTCGCTCACGGAGAGGTGTTGATGTTTGGTGCTTTCATCGCTTTAACTGTTATTAAAGTCTTACAAGCATATTTCCCCGGAATGTCAGGCTATTTTATTTTGTTGATAGCACTGGTCATTGCCAGCGCCAGTTGTGCACTCATGAGCCGTTATATTGAAATCATTGCTTACCGTCCTTTAAGAAACGCACCACGATTGGCGCCGTTAATCTCCGCTATCGGCATGTCTATTTTGTTGCAAACGATTGCCATGATTCTTTGGGGAAGAACCCCCCTTAATTTTCCTGAATTATTACCCGTCACCTCAATCTCTATTCATGACGGCGGAGTGAGTATTAACATACGAGAAATCATTATTATTTTTACTTCGCTCGTGACCATGCTCGGCTTATTGATTCTAGTTAAACGAACCCGCTTTGGTCGAGCTATCAGAGCCACCTCAGAGAATCCAGAAGTAGCTGGGATTATGGGCGTTAATGTTAATCGTGTGATTTCTTACACTTTTATGTTGGGAGGTGCACTGGCAGCCTTGGCAGGGGTCATGATTGCAAGTAACTATGGTTCAGTCAATTTTTACATGGGTTTTATACCAGGACTTAAAGCATTTACGGCTGCAGTTTTGGGCGGTATTGGCAATATTCCAGGCGCGATGTTGGGTGGATTGCTACTAGGGTTAATTGAATCTTTGGGAGCCGGTTATATAGGGGAGTTATCAGGAGGTGTTTTTGGCTCCAATTATCAGGATATCTTTGCCTTTATTGTGCTGATTTGCGTTCTCATCTTTAGGCCTTCTGGACTATTAGGTGAAAAGTCTGGGGACAGAGCATAAATGAACAATCAAAGAGTGCGTTTTGCATTACTTCTCGCTTGTTTTATTGCCGCACTCTGCATGCCTTGGCTCGTCGCATTGTTGGGCGGAAATTATTGGGTAAGGGTCTTAGATTTTGCCCTTTTGTATTGTTTTTTAGCCTTGGGTTTAAATATTGTCGTGGGTTTTGCTGGCCTACTTGATCTTGGGTATATTGCCTTCTATGCAGTCGGCGCCTATGCAGCCGGTTTATTAGCATCGCCGCATTTGACGAATGCTTTTATAGAAATAAAACAAGCGATACCGAGTGGTTTACATCTAAGTTATTTTTTTATCATCCCAATCGCCGGTCTCGTTGCGGCAATCTTTGGTGCTCTTCTAGGTGCTCCTACATTAAAGTTGCGCGGCGATTACCTAGCAATCGTTACTCTTGGCTTCGGCGAAATTATCCGTATATTCTTGAACAATTTAGACCGCCCATTAAATTTAACAAATGGTGCAAATGGTATTAATGGCATAGATCCAGTTCAGGTGGCTAATCTCAGTTTTGGTAAAACTTTACATCTTGGGGAGCTGTCAGTACCCTCAGTCATCCTCAATTATTACCTGTTCTTATTTTTGGTCATGATTGTAATTTTAATGTGCATCAGAATCCAGGACTCTAGGATTGGGCGAGCCTGGGTTGCGATTCGGGAAGATGAGATTGCTGCCAAGGCGATGGGCTTAAATACCCGAAATTTAAAGCTACTAGCTTTTGCTATTGGTGCTTCTTTTGGTGGTGTATCCGGCGCCTTATTTGCTTCTTTTCAAGGATTTATTTCCCCTGAGTCCTTCTCCCTTTCTGAGTCAATTGTTATTTTGGCAATGGTGGTTTTAGGCGGTATGGGACATATCCCAGGGGTGATTTTAGGTAGTTTTTTATTAGCAGGCTTTCCTGAGTTACTAAGATCTTCGATGGATCCATTACAAAAAATGGTATTCGGAAAAATTATGGTCGATGCAGAAATTATTCGTCAACTTTTTTACGCTAGTGCATTAATTTTAGTGATCCGTTTTAGACCGAATGGGTTATGGAAGAGTTCTACATCATGAGTAACTCATTGCAATCCGATTTACTTAAAATCGCCAATGTAAATAAGAGGTTTGGTGGCTTGCAAGCGCTAACAGGAGTTGAGTTAGTGGTTAAAAGAGGCGAGATTGTTGGGTTAATTGGACCGAATGGGGCGGGTAAGACCACCTGCTTTAACGTAATCACCGGCTTATACGCAGCTGATTCCGGAAATTTTTTCTTTAATGGTCAGACCTATAATCCTACTGCAGTAGAGCATGTTCTAAAGGCAGGTATCGCTAGAACCTTTCAAAATATTCGCTTGTTTAAGGAAATGTCTGTTTTAGAAAATGTCATGGTCGGCCGACATGTAAGAACCCATGCAGGATTTTTTGGGGCAATACTGAAAACGAGTGCGACGATTAGAGAAGAACAATCGATCAAAAATCGTGCACTTGAACTACTTGATTATGTTGGGATCAGTGCAGCACTTGCTCAGCAAAAAGCAAAAAATCTTTCTTATGGTGATCAACGACGACTTGAAATTGCTAGAGCGCTTGCAACTGATCCACTTTTACTTGCCTTAGATGAACCTGCTGCTGGGATGAATCAAACTGAAAAAAATAGTCTAAATGGGCTATTAAAAAAAATTCAACAAGATGGAACTAGTATCTTGATGATTGAACATGATGTGCGTCTTGTGATGGGACTGTGCGATCAAATTTGCGTATTAGACTACGGTCAAGTCATTGCTGCTGGATTACCAGACCAGGTTCGACAAAATCCAGCTGTCATCAAAGCTTATTTAGGTTATCACAAGGAAAAAGCTTAGGTCCCATATGCTCAAAGTAAAACAATTAAAAATCTCATATGGTGGAATCTTAGCAGTCAAGGGTATTGATCTTGAAGTGCAATCGGGTGAACTTGTCAGTTTAATTGGCTCTAATGGTGCTGGTAAGACATCCATTCTGAAAGCGATAGCTGGCATGATTGCAAGTCACAGTGGTGAGGTTGTCTTTGATGAAATGCTAAGTTCAGGTAAATCCTATGAGTTATTAGCAAGGGGAATGTCGCTAGTACCAGAGGGGCGGGGTATTTTTACTCGTATGACGGTTTTGGAAAACCTTCAGATGGGCGCTTATTTACGCAATGATTTATTTATTGAATCTGATTTAGAAAAAATGTATGTGTTTTTCCCAAGAATTAAAGAGCGCTTAGGTCAATTGGCAGGGACATTGTCGGGTGGGGAACAGCAAATGGTTGCTATGGCGAGAGCATTAATGTCTAAGCCAAAATTATTGCTATTAGATGAGCCTTCAATGGGGCTTTCACCAATCTTAGTAGACACCATTTTCGAAGTAATCGAAAAAATTTCCCAAGATGGTACGACAATCCTTTTGGTCGAGCAAAATGCCCAACGTGCTCTTGAAATCTCTGATCGAGCTTATGTTTTAGCAAGCGGCCAAATTTCTATGACAGGTAAGGCTGAGGATCTAATGAAAGATCCTCGAGTCAGCGCAGCTTACTTAGGCACCTGATTAATTAAAGTACGTAGCTTCTCAATCATGAGGTCAATCTCTTGGTTGCTCACGTTTAAGGCAGGCATAAAGCGCAGTAAATTGGGTCTAGGAGAATTGATCAACAGTCCTTCAGGCATCATTTTACGAGCTGCTTCAACGAGATCTGGTCCAATATCTCTATTAAGTATGAGTGCTCTTAATAAGCCTTCACCGCGCTCGCCATCGAAACTAAACTCCGCTGAGAGCTGTAATAGTTGATTCTTGAGGTACTCTCCTTTTTCCATCACACCACTTAAAAAGCCCGTAGCAGTCAGTTGTTTGATAACACTGATTCCAACCGCACACATCAATGGATTACCGTTATAAGTGCCACCTTGATCACCCGGTACAAAGCTTGCTACAGCTTCTGTGCACAATAAGGCAGAGAGGGGCACACCGCCACCGATACCTTTACCAAGCGTCATGATGTCAGGTTCAATATTAAATAATTGATGGGCGAACAACTTGCCAGTTCGTCCACAACCACTTTGTACTTCATCAACAATTAACAAAATATTATGTTTCTTAGTTAAGGCTCTTAAGTCTTGCATAAAGCCCATTTCAGCCGGAATCACGCCACCTTCGCCTTGCACAGGCTCTAACATGACAGCAACCGTATTTTCGTTAATCAGGGCCTCAACACTAGCTAGATCATTCAAGTGCGCTTTGGGGAAACCAGGAACCTGAGGAGCAAACATCGTATCCCAACCAGGTTTTCCTGATGCGCTCATTGTGGCGATAGTACGGCCGTGAAAACTATGATCAAAGGTAATAATCTCAAACGCTTTATTTTTATGTAATTTACCCCATTTTCTAGCTAACTTAATGGCACCTTCATTGGCCTCAGCACCACTATTAGCAAAGAAAACTTTATCAAAACAACTATTGGCTGTTAGCAAATCAGCTAACTCAATCATCGGTTCGTTGTAAAAGGCAGGGCTAGGATTCATTACTTTACGCGCTTGTTGCTCAAGAGCTGTAATCATGCCCGGATTACTATGACCAAGACAGTTAACTGCCCAGCCTTGCATAAAATCTAAATAGCGCTTGCCTTCATTGTCAGTAAGCCAAGAACCTTCTCCAGAAACCATCGCAATATCTGGTCGGTTTGTTATATACATTATTGAATGAGCATCAATCATCACAAGTCCAAGTAAAAAAGAAAGTTAATAAATTTTAATAGAAATAAATGACATTTATTAGGTTTGTTTTGCTAAATCTGCCTCTGAGGTAAAGGAGTCTGCATAAAACTCATCCTCTGGCAGATTACATTTCGCAACAAAGTCTCTTGATGCGCTGTTAATCACGATGGGCGCTCCACAAGCATAGACTTGATAGTCGCTCATATCAGGAATATCTTGCATTGCTGCAGCATGAACAAAACCAGTTCTACCTGTCCAATTATCTTCAGGAAGTGCATCCGAAACTACTGGAATAAAATGCAAATTCGGAAGTTCTTTAGTCCAGGCTACGCATTTTTCTAAATAATAAATATCCGAAGGTCTTCTACCACCCCAATATAAATACATTTCGCGCTCAATCTTATTTGCTTTAATGTGTTCGATAATCGACTGAATAGGGGCAAAACCGGTTCCAGAGGCGATAAAAATAATTGGCTTATCGCTTTCCTCGCGTAAGAAAAAGCTGCCCATTGGGCCCTCAAAGCGCAATATATCCTTTTCTTTTAAGAATAAGTCTGGATTGACTCCAAAAACGTGGTCTGTAAACAGTCCACCGGGCATATGTCTAATATGTAACTCTAACGGTCCTTCTTCATGAGGTGCCGTGGCAATAGAGTAGGCACGTCTTTTCCCGTCCTTTAATAAAAACTCAACATATTGACCGGCAATAAAACGAAACTTTTCAGTAGAGGGTAATTGAAGTTTTAATGAAATGACATCCGGAGTTAATTTTTCAATGTTGGCAACACGGCATGGTACTTTTTTAATAGGATAGTCACTCGCGCCATCAATTTCACGGGCATCAACGATGCAGTTACTTTTGGGCGTAGTACAACAAAGTAAAGCAATGTTTCTAGCGGCTTCTTCATCTGTCAAGCCATTGCTGCTATGGGGACCAATTGCGAATTCACCTTCAATTACTTTTGCTTTACAGGAACCACAAGCACCATTTTTACAGCCGTAAGCAAGAATAATTCCTTGTTTTAAGGCAGCGTCTAAAATTGACTCATCTTCAGCCACTAAAAATGATTTGCCACTTTTTTGTAAAGTAATTGAAAATACTTGCTTATCTTCCAAAATAATCCCTTTCGTTAAAACAATTCAATATATGTCAATTCATCAGATGCAAAGGCATTTTAATCAACCTAGGTTACTTATTGTAGGTTGTGGCGATGTTGGTCAACGGATGCTACCTATTTTAGTCAAATCTCATAAAGTTTATGTTTTAACAACACAAACTGAAAAACTTAGCTTATTTCGACAAGCAGGTGCTGTCCCTCTATACGGCAACCTAGATGATTCATCAACTCTGCATAGATTATCGCAAATTGCCGATACGGTAATTCATTTAGCACCACCCAATCCGAGTGGGGAGTCTGATCTTCGAACCAAATCACTCATCCAATCCCTCTCTAAAGGTGGACGCGTTAGGCGATTTATTTATATTAGTACCACAGGCGTTTATGGGGATTGTGGAGGCCAATTAATTTCTGAAACTCGGCCTGTTCAACCTCAGAACTTAAGAGCAATTCGTCGTGTCGACGCTGAAAAACAACTCCGCGCTTGGGCCACTCAACAAGGTATTAGTGTCGTTATTTTAAGGGTGCCAGGCATTTATGCAGGTAATCGTTTACCGGTTGAACGACTGCAAAAGGGAACTGCGGCACTGATAGCAAATGAGGATGTATACACGAATCACATTCATGCTGATGATTTGGCGCGCTTAACTATTCTTGCGATGTACCGAGCAAGCCCTCAAAGGGTGATCAATGCCTGTGATGACAGTGATCTAAAAATGGCGGATTATTTTGATTTGGTAGCCAATAAAATGAATTTACCCAGGCCACCAAGAGTTGACAAAGAAACATTAAAGACCATGGTCAGTCCCCAATTACTCAGCTTCATGCAAGAGTCTCGCCGAATTAGTAATGCTCGATTACAGGAAATTGGCTTTAAGTTTCTTTATCCGACAGTTCAAGACTTTTTGGAGCAAATGTAATTATTTTTTCCAAGTATCCTTTAATCCGACTGATAAGTTAAATACAGGCGTATTGACTGAATGGTCGAATTGATCGGCAACAAAATAACCATGCCGCTCAAATTGGAAACTTTGTTCCGGCTTAGCATTCGCAAGACTCGGATCAATATAAGCTTTGATGACTGATTTGGAATGAGGGTTTAAGAAATTTAAAAAGTCCTTATCACCACCTGTAGGGTTTGGATCCGTAAATAACCGGTCGTAAACTCTGACTTCTGCTTCAATCGCCTCAACCGCACTAAGCCAATGGATATTGCCTTTGACTTTATAAGTATTCGCACCTTCCGTACCGCTTTTACTATCTACAAAATAGTTGGCATGCACAGCAATCACTTGACCATGGTCATCAAGGTCAAAGCCAGTACATTCAATAACGAAACCATAGCGCAGACGTACTCGGCTGCCAGGTTGACCATTGATCGGTGGGTAGAGCCTAAAAAAGCCTTTGACAG
>CAISYI010000115.1 GCA_903889595.1 uncultured beta proteobacterium | reverse complement strand
TTCAAGAGATGCAGCGAATTTGGCTAAAGGCAAAGCATTGATTGAGTCAACCTATAACGTTGCTTGTCAGACGATTGAACTCGATTTAGGCGCACCACAGTCCGCTGAAGCTTTATTCGCAAAAGTCGGTAATGTTGATATTTTGATTAACAATGCTGGTGCGATTCCTGGTGGCACACTCGCTGATATTCAAGAAGATAGATGGCGTCAAGCTTGGGAATTAAAACTCTTTGGTTATATTAATTTAACCAGAGTTTATTTAGCTGCAATGGAAAAACAAGGCAGCGGCATTATTGGTAACATCATTGGTATGGCCGGCGCCGCACCAAGAGCAGAGTACGTTTGTGGCGTGACTGCTAATGCTGCCTTGATGGCCTTTACGCAAGCTGTCGGTGCGACGAGTCACAAGAGTGGCGTGCGTGTTTTCGGTATTAACCCATCACCAACACGTAGCGACCGGATGGAAATGATGATGAAAAATAATGCCAAGAACAAATTAGGCGATGAGTCTAGATGGACTGAGTTAACTTCAAAATTACCTTTCGGCAGAATGACTGAGCCGGATGAGATTGCTAACTTGACTGTATTTTGCTCATCCCCATTATGCGGCTACCTCAGTGGTTCCGTGATCAATGTGGATGGTGGTCAAATGTTTGCCCCAGTTTAATTATTAAAAATTAGATATTCTCTAACGCAAATGGATTTCAAGCGTTAGAGAATATTCTTTAACAAGATTGATTCTGTTCGAAGATCAATCGTTGGCTAAATTTTCAGCTTAGTCGTAAACTTAATCGTCAGCTTAATCGTCCGTTTTTCCGATTTGTTTCACAGTATCTTGCAACTTCTTGATTTCTAACTTCCAAAATTGATTCATTGCATCGCCGTCGAGATAATCTAAGGTCGAGTTACCTTTAAAGAGAGCTGTCTTGAACTGCTCATCCTGAATAATTTCGCGCAGTACTTGAGCCAGTTTTTTGACAATAGGTTCTGGCGTGTCAGCTGGTGCAAAAATAGTCGTCCAAAGCGTATATTCCACATTAATATTGGACTCTTTGAGGGTTGGCAGATCCATATAAGGCGGCAGACGTTTTGGGCCGGTTTGTGCGAGTGCAATCATTTTTCCTGCTTGGGTTTGCGGGTAAGCCACACTTGGTGCAGATGCTAGCCCATTGACATGTCCACCCAGTGCTAAGGTCATTGACGCAGCACCACCACCTGTAGGGATGTGTTTGAATTTTACGCCTGAGACATTCTCAATCATCGCCATGGGTAAATGGGTTGCGCCGTAAGTGCCTGAGGAAGAAATCGAAACAGCACCGGATGATTTACCAGCGGCTTTGACAAAATCCTGAATGGTTTTGGCATTGGCTTCTTGATTGACCAGAATAATTGCTGGATCTGAGGTAATTTGAGCAATCGGAATGAGTTTACTTAAGTTATAAATTGGTGTTCGGTTATACAAGGCGTCAATCGCCGGTTGTGTGATGAGCGACGGTGAAGTGATTAATAGGGTATAACCATCAGGGCTAGCGTTAGCAACTGCCGCATGACCAATGGCTCCATTGGCACCAGGCTTATTGACAATGATGACGGTTTGTTTGAGCGTCTTTTGTAAAATGACGGAAAGATTTCTGGCTACGTTATCGACGAAACCACCGGGTAAGTTGGGATTAATAATCGTGATGGTCTTTGTAGGGTAATTTTCCTCTGCGAAGCTGTTAAGGCTAAGGCAACTGCCGATTGCTAAAACCATTGCATATTGGATGGTTTTTAGTTGGAATGTTTTCATAAGTCTCCTATTGTATTTTTTATGATTATTTTTTTTGTCTGTTTGTGATTGTTTTTTGTTCACGGATTAACTCAAAGCTATAGCGATAGCGCTCGTCCGGGTGATGACTAGTCGTAATTTGAAATACTTCTTGGTCCATTCCTACATAGGACCGCATGACGACGAGTGCTGAAGTATGTTCTTTGACGCGTAATTGTTTGATATATTCTTTTGGAACTTGCTGTGAGTAAACTTCTACTTTTGCGCGTTGAATCACCTCATCAAACATCTCCACGATTTGCTCACTGATTGGAATACTTAAGTGTTTCTTGTGCTTCACTACACCGGCATATTTTGGCAAGATGTAATAGGTCGTTAAACAAAGTGGAATCGTAGACTGATTCTGAAATCTTAGCGAGACAATCCGAAACCATTCCATGTTCACAGGACAATGGATTTCATCGGCAATGGCTTGGTCCGCTTTGATGTAAGAGATATCTAAAATCTCTCTGATCATTGAGCCAGGATAGTCTAAGAGTTCATTAACGGTTCGAACACTGTGCGATAAAACCGTTTGTGCTTGGGTTGCTAGAACGGTAGAGCCGGTTCTGGGTCTGCGCATAATGAGACCCTCTTGGGAAAGGGTTGTGAGAGCCTGGCGCAAAGTTGGACGACTTGCTTTATAGGTAATACAAAGCTCTTCCTCTGTGGGAAGTCTTGTACCTAGTGGGTAAATGCCATCGAGAATTTTTTGTCTAATTTCGGTCGAGATTTGCAGATGTAAGGGTATTGACTTCATGCCATCATCAACCAAACTTTACTAAAATTATTGCCAATAAAGAGTTGCCAATAAGCATTAATTATCTCGCCCAAAACTAGCATCCATTTTTGCTTCTTTTGCTTGGGTTGCAAGGAGGGCTTCTTCACCGCTAAAGATTAATTCAATTTCGGTACCGTCCGGATCTTTAAAAAACAATTGATACTGAAAGGTTTCAGGCACGCCAAATTCAGCAAATTTGATATTGTGCGTTTTTAACAAGTTTCGGTAATAGTCAATATCCTTAGTCCATAACGCTACATGATCAAAAGCATCGGTTTTGCCATTCGGTGGCAGCGGACTTCTAGACGTAGAAATATGCACAATCGGTTGATCACCTAAATACATCCAAGCCCCAATTCTGCCAAATTGCGGTCGATACCCATCCTCTAAGCCCAAAATTTCAGCATAAAAGCGCCTTGATCGCTCGAGATCGGAGGTACTAACATTGATGTGAGCAAAACCTTGGATGGGCATGATATCTCCTTCGTTATAGTCTTTGTTGGGATGGCTAAATAAATCAAATTATTTTGAATTTAGACTATATCATTATGATGATTAATGCAATAAGGAAAGTACTTAGAAAAATTGTTTGTATTTAATTTTTCAACTAAAACAATTACTTAAGTATATTTTATGAAAAGTTCTCATACTTCTTGGTTTTTAATGAGTTGAATTGTATTGACAATTAAAAAGATAAAAAATAATATGAAAGTACTTTCAAATCTATCCAAAGTGAGTCAGCATGAATGCTCCAGTGCAGTTGAATCATCCAGACCAAGCAAGCCATCCCTACAAGAAAGAATCATTTGCTGACGTTTCCTATGAGGAAATGATTGCGCGCACTAAGGATTTGATTCCATTTTTAGCTTCAGAAGCAGCTGCCAACGAGAAACAAACGCATTTAACAGACGCTGTAGTGAATAAGTTGCATGAAAGTGGACTCTTTCGTTATCAGCAGCCCAAGATGTGGGGTGGGATGGAAGTTGATTTTAGAGCGTTCATGGAAGTTCCCTATTTATTAGGTCTTGGTTGCCCATCGACTGGTTGGGTTTTTGCCAATGTGGCGTCACATAATCGTCAACTAGCCCAGTGGCCAATGCAAGCGCAAGAGGATATTTGGGGAGAAAACCCGAATGCGCTGATCGCATCTGGGGTAGCCTATGTTCAAGGCAAAGGCGAAAAAGTCGACGGGGGTTTGTTACTGTCCGGCTATTGGGGCTTTTCTTCTGGGGTAGATATTTGTGAATGGAATATGCTTTCTTGTCTCGTGAAAGAAGACGATAAAGTCGTTGATTGGTGCGTTTGTCTCGTACCGCGCGAAGAGTATGAAATTATTAATGATTGGCAAACGATGGGGATGTGTGGCACGGGTAGTCGCAGTGTGAAATGTGAAAATGTCTTTGTACCTGCACACCGCGTACTCTCCATGAATTTACGTAATCCAAATCATGAGTTCCCTGGTTTTAAAGTGCACCAAAACTCCATGTTTAAAGTACCGACTAGTTCCGTTGGTGGTAACGGTATCGCTGGGGCGATGATTGCCAATGCGCGCATGATGCTCGCAGAGACGACCGATTGGATTAAATCGAAGAGTACTAGTTATACCGGGGCGAAGATGTCCGATATTCCGACTTTGCAAATGAAAATCGCAATTGCGGATGGCAAGATTGACGCAGCTTATCAATGGTTAACTGGTAATACGATTGAAGCAGAACTCGCCTATAAAAATAACGTTGTATTTGATATTCCAACCAAGTTGAAATACAAACGTAATACCGCAATGGCGATGAAAATGGCCAATGAGGCAGTAGACCTATTACATGAATTATTAGGGGCGAACGGTATTTATGAAAAACATCAATTAGAGCGTCGTTTTAGAGATGCCCATGCCTCTGCTGGTCATATGGTATTTAGTCTCGATGCGCAATTAATTCCGTTTGGACTCGTGAGCTTAGGTGGTGAATTTAAAAGCCCAACGATGTAATGGTTAAACCTTGATTGAGCTATACAAACTAAATAAACATGCATAAAAGGGTTCACAGTGGACGTTAAAGAGCAAACATTGCAACATGCTTGGAAAGATGAAATATTCGATATTTTTAAACGCGGTGGTGTCGAGCAATTAGTCTATGTG
>CAISYI010000114.1 GCA_903889595.1 uncultured beta proteobacterium | reverse complement strand
CTTTAAAACATCTCTGAGCGTGAAAAAATTATTTAAGGACTTCGACATTTTTTCATCGTTCACACGAACGTGACCGTTATGCATCCAATAGTTCACAAACTCTGGATCCTTCGACTCACCGTTCTCATCAAAAGTCCGAAACACCCCTTCAGATTGGGCGATTTCATTTTCATGGTGCGGAAACTGCAAATCAGCCCCACCACCATGGATATCAAAGTGCTGACCTAGTAAATCACAAGACATCGCAGAGCATTCGATATGCCATCCTGGACGCCCCTCACCCCATTTAGAAAGCCACCGAGTATCGGCTGGCTCTTCTGGTTTGGCTGATTTCCAAAGTACAAAATCCAGTGGATCCCTCTTATCGCCAAAAACTATTGCTCGCTCGCCTTCTTCTAGCTCATCGAGTGACTTACCAGAAAGCTTGCCATACCCTGGAAAGTTACGAACGGAATAAATCACATCACCGGAGTCGGCTTGGTAAGCTAAATCTTTTTCAATTAACTTCCCAATTAAGCCCTGCATCGAATCGATATAGTCGGTAGCACGCGGCTCAGCATCGGGATCCAAAACCCCTAACAAGCGCGCATCTTCATGCATCGCATCAATAAAGCGTTGCGTTAAAGTCTTAATGGACTCGCCATTCTCTACGGCTCTTTTTATGATCTTGTCGTCAATGTCCGTAATATTGCGAACATACTTGACCGCGTAACCACTGGCTCTGAGCCAACGCACTACCATGTCAAATACAACCATCACTCTGGCGTGCCCGACGTGACAATAGTCATACACCGTCATGCCACACACATAGATTGAGACTTTCCCCTCTTGAATGGGACGAAAATCTTCTTTCTGACGATGTAAAGTATTATAAATTTGCAACATATATGTAATTAGACGTTTTGGTTGTTTTGATTGTAAGTCGGACTTAAAAGTAATTAAAGATTCTGTATTGTAAAATGGTAATAATTACGGTTCGATAGTATATTTGAATTTTTATGAATTCAAACAATGATTCCTTAACTAATTGAGTGGGATTAAAAAAATTTCTCAATTGGCAGTAATTTAGAACAATACCATTTCATCGTCATCTTTTAAACGACTATACACTTGAACACTTCAAACAAGAAACTCATCCACCTAGCCCTGCCAATCATTGCCGCAGTGTTAATGAGCGCTTGTTCAACGCCACTCAACAGTTTGTTTAGTCAAGACCCCTTAATCATTGCAAGATCAAATCCAGTTGTGATGAACCCCGACCACGTGGTTCCAAGCTCTTTAGAAGAAGCGAGTAATTTACCACCGCAAAACTTGGGACTGTATTCGCCAACGGGGCTGTCGACCTCAATGACCGCGAATAATACCGGAATGCAGTCCACCCCGATGACTCCCTCTTTAGCAACCCCATTTATGGTGCTAAAGAACGCAGAAATAGCGCAATCCTCACAAAGTGCACTGCCCTTAAAAGTTAATACCTTAATCAAACAAAAACAATGGGACGCAGCACTCGCAGAAATTGAGATAGCAGCCAAGAAGAACCCCAAAAATGTTCAATTACTTTTTGTAAAATCTCGCATTTTGATTGAAAAAGGTCAGTTAGAGCAAGCGCGCTTAACCTTACTAGATCTGATTGAGAAATATCCAGAGTTACCAGAACCCTACAATAATTTAGCGGTACTGTATGCCAATGCCGGCAAACTGGAGCTCGCCCGTGAAAATTTAGAAATGTGCCTCAAGCTCTCTCCCGGTTATGCCACAGCTTTACAGAATCTAGGCGATGTTTATACCAAGATAGCAGCTCAGCATTATGCCAAAGCCTTTCAGAGTAACCGCCGTCTATCCGAAGCCCAAAGAAAGCAGAAACTAGCTGAAGCAATCACGGAGTAAGCAATCGACAATACGCAGTGATTTGGTTTGTAAAAATTTTTTTATAGTAAATTTAAAGTTTGTAATTGTTTAATATTTTAAAAAGGAAAATAATGTCTTCAGTTCAATTCACCACCAATCATGGCAGTTTTACCATTACTCTTAATGAAGAATTAGCACCAAAAACGAGTGCCAACTTCTTAGAATATGTCAATTCAGGGCATTACAACAACACGATTTTCCATCGTGTGATTAAAGATTTTATGGTGCAAGGCGGCGGTATGGAG
>CAISYI010000113.1 GCA_903889595.1 uncultured beta proteobacterium | reverse complement strand
TTCCCAATGGCAATCACGGTATGACTACGAATGGACTCTAAGCCAGCATAGAGCAAATTCAGAAACAATAAAAATGCAGTTAGCATCAATAAAGTGTATTCATTTCTGGAGGTCAATACCCGGTCATACACTTCTAACATATAAAAGGAAGGTACTAATAAGAGTATGTTCATGACTGCTGTAAAGACAGCAACCGACCAAAAAGTGCTTTTGAATTTATAAAGGGAAACTAAGATTTCGTTTTTAGCTTCTGGAGCCTTTAGAAAATTGAACATTTTTATTTAGATTTTATTGTTAGATTTGGACTTACTTTGATTAAGAATTACGAAATTTCACCCTCTATGATACCGAATTTTTATGTAGAATTCAGAATTTAAAACAATCTTAGAATTTTTGCTAAGTTTTTATTTAATTTAAGCTTTTTCCTATTCCAAGCTTGTCATTGTTGCGCTAAATGTTCAATCCACTCTAATTGCTTTGGTAAACAGATTCGCTTTAAATCATAGTGATCCTTAACGAAGTTTCTAGCATTTTCACCAATGATTTTGGCATGTTCTGGGTAATATAAGAGTTGAATAACACTGTTCGCTAAAGCTTGATGGTCAAAGAAGTTTACTAACCGTCCAGTCATGTTGTCGATAATCACCTCTTGCAACGGGGCCGTATCCGATGCAACGACGCAGGCGCCCATACTCATTGCTTCTAGTAAACTCCAACTGAGAACAAATGGATAAGTTAAGTACACATGTACCTTGGACAGTTGCATCACAGTAATGTAAGTGGCGTAGTCTAAGTTTCCAAAAAAATGCACCCTAGAGGTATCAATTTGATCCTTGACTTCATCAAAGAACTTTTCTTTCCAAGTTCCAGAAGGTGGTTTACCGCCATAACTAGCGCCATCACCGCCGACAATCAAGACATGTGCTTTAGGTCTTGCCTTCAAGATTGCGGGTAAGGATCGCATAAAAGTATGATATCCCCGATACGGTTCCAAGTTGCGATTTACAAAGGTGATAATTTCGTCTTCTCTTGTAAACTTAAGAACCTCATCACCTGATTTCAATGAAATAAATGCCTCGGGATTGGGTGCTAATAAATCTGTATCAATCCCATCATGAATCACACTCATTTTTTTTCGTAGATTTTCAGGGTAAGTACTTGCCTGCCATTGGGTCGGGGAAATAGAAGCATCTGCTTCATGAAAATGTAAATGATTCACTGTATTTTTAAGAACAATCCTGCATGAAAGTGATGGGTCACTATCAATAAACTCAGGATCAAAGTTAACATCTCCCCCTTCGGTTTTATAGAAAAACTCACCATATAAACCAAGTTTAGCTTTAGGCCAGACTTGTTTAATAAATAGACTCTCGCCCCAACCAGGATGAGCAACGATAATATCTGGGGTAAATCCAGCTTCTTTTAGTTCCTGCGCTTTTAAAAAAGCGCCTTGGGCTCGAATTACTTTTGTTTCATAGTCAGCCGCCCAAGGATGAACCCCTTGGGTTGAGCTCTGCGAAGGGTGATAGTAATGAATTGGAATATCCATCCAATCTTTTTTTTCCAACTTACGGTCACTTGTACAAGCTATCCCCACAACTTGATGTTTCGCTTTAAGCGCTTGGGCTAGGTGTACAAACTGACCTGGAAAATTTTGATGGATAAAGAGAATATTCATATTTGACCAAACTAATTAATTTAAAAGAGGATTGGAGTATTTTAACGATAAAAAAAAGTCCCCGAATTTCTTCAGGGACTTCTTTGTTACATCAACTACTGAGTACTAGTGAACAAATGACTGCTTCGTCAAATTTGATTATGCAACGTGAATATCACCTGCACCAGCAAACTGACCAACACCTACTAAAGTTGCTACTTGTGTTGCATGTGTACCAGCAGCATCATGCGTTATATAGTACATCTTGTCATTACCGGCACCAGCAAGACCTTCAATCAATACCGCTTGCTGCGCATTCGTTGTTAGCAATGCTAATTGACCAGCTCCAGTACCGAAGATTGCATTAAATCCAGCTGTTGTTGCTAAATCAGCTGCTGAGTTAATCAATACCACGTGATGGTCATAGGCTGTTGCAGCAACGTTCGCTGTAGTTGTACCATTACTAAACACATTCGTAGTATTGAATGGAGTAGCAGTAAAGAATGATGACACTTGTAATATGTCATTAGCCTTCGCAAAGGTATTGATCGTATCTAAGCCGTTTAATGCAGCAGTTGTCTCAAAAGCAAATGTATCGATACCAGCACCGCCTGTGAGAATGTCGTTACCTGCACCACCTTTGATACTATCGCCACCTGAACTTGCAATAATCGTATCAATGTTGGCACTACCAATAATCGTCAG
>CAISYI010000112.1 GCA_903889595.1 uncultured beta proteobacterium | reverse complement strand
TTATTCACGACCTGATAAACCTTTTGAACAATCGCATCTGGTGTTTTTGCCGGCAAAAAGAAACCAAACCAAGTTTCAACTTCTAAACCTGGAAAACCAAGTTCAGCAGTGGTCGGAATATCTGGAGCCATTGGTGAGCGCTTGGCAGAAAGAAGCGTGAGCGCACGAATTTTGCCAGATTTTAAATGTTGAATGGCCAATGGTAAAGTCGGGAAAACGGAGTTGACCTGACCAGCTAATGCATCACTAATCGATTGAGCGGTAGATTTATAAGGGACATGTAATAAATCAACTTTTGCACTAATCTTAAAAGACTCTCCAGCAAAATGGCCAATACTGCCGTTACCCCAAGAAGAATAACTAACTTTTCCTGGGTTCTTTTTTGCTAGTTCAATAAATTCAGCTAAATTTTTGGCTGGTACTTTTTCATTTACCACTAACACTAAGGGGACTGATGCCATCTGAATCACTGGAATAAAATCTTTTCTGGCGTCATAAGATTGTTTACTCATCCAAGGATTCGTCGCTATCGAAGTAGATTCCAGCATCAAGGTGTAACCATCTGGCTTGGCCCTTGAGAAATACTCTTCGCCAATTGCGCCATTTGCTCCGGGGCGATTTTCTAAAATTAAGGTCTGTCCGAACTCTTCAGTTAAAGCGGACACCAAGGTTCTAGCTACTAAATCGGAAGTTCCACCAGCCGCCATCGGAATAATAAGATTGATCTGACGATTCGGATAATTATCAGTTTGGCTATAAGCTAAGGCCGGTATCGCAGCAAAGAGAGCTATCAAACCTAGTGATAAAAGCTTGGCTCTGATGCTACTTTGATGATGATTTCGTAACTGTAAATGCATACTTGTCTCCTGATGTGCAGATTTTTTTAATCTTTTGTTTAATTTTAGCCGAATTAGAACTGTTTAGGTAGTTCGTTAACTCAAAACAAACTAGGTATTCAGTGGATAATTAACATAATTTAATTTCTCACTAAAAAATGATTCAAATAACTGAATTAAGGTTGCCGATTAATCATGTGCCGCAAACACTTGAACAAGCCATTCTTGAACGCCTCAAAATCCCTTTGCAAGATTTGATTCGCTTTGAAATTTTTAAGCGTAGTGTCGATGCGCGTAAGAATGTAGAACTTGCTTTAATTTACACCGTGCATGTCTCTGTCAAGGATGAGGCTGCTGTCTTATCCCAATGGTCTTTCGATGGACATATTAAACCAGCTCCAGATACCGGATACCATTTTGTAGCCAGAGCGCCTGAGTTATTTGATGAGCGTCCAGTTGTAATTGGTTTAGGCCCTTGCGGCCTTTTTGCCGCCTTAGTTTTAGCACAAATGGGCTTTAAGCCTATCGTGCTAGAAAGAGGTAAAGCGGTGCGCGAGAGAACCCAAGATACATGGGGTTTATGGCGTAAAAATGTTCTTAATCCCGAGTCAAATGTTCAGTACGGCGAAGGTGGAGCTGGCCTTTTTTCAGATGGCAAGTTATATAGTCAAATCAAAGATCCCCAGTTTTTAGGGCGCAAGGTCATCGCTGAATTTATTAAAGCGGGGGCTCCTGCTGAAATTGAATATGTTGCTAAGCCTCATATTGGTACCTTTCGACTTGTCGGCGTCGTTGAGCGGATGAGAGAGGAAATTATTGCCTTAGGGGGAGAAGTCAGGTTCTCGAGCAAAGTATCTGAGTTTTTGATTGAAAACGGAAAGTTGGAAGGCCTCAAATTAGAAGATGGCCAAACGATTGCTACAAAAAGAGCGATTTTAGCCTTAGGCCATAGCTCGCGAGATACCTTTGCAGCACTGCATAGCGCAGGTGTTTATTTGGAGCAAAAGCCATTCTCCATTGGCTTTAGGATTGAGCATCCTCAATCGGTGATTGATCGCGCACGATTAGGCCCACACGCTGGAAATTCAATTGTTGGCGCGGCCGACTATAAGTTAGTACATCATGCTAAAAATGGCCGCTCAGTCTATAGTTTTTGCATGTGTCCTGGGGGCACTGTGGTTGCTGCGACTTCAGAGCCAAATCGAGTCGTGACGAATGGCATGAGCCAATATTCCAGAAATGAGCGAAATGCCAATGCCGCCATTGTTGTTGGTATTAATCCAGAAGATTATCCAGGCGGGCCACTCGCAGGCATTGAGTTTCAGCGCTCAATTGAGTCAAAAGCGTTTGTCATGGGTGGCTCAAATTACGAGGCACCAGGTTCACTAGTAGGCGATTTTTTAAAAGGTCAGGTATCTCAAGAGTTCAGAAGTGTATTACCATCTTATAAACCTGGTGTTCATTTAACCGATTTAACGCAGTGTTTGCCAGATTATGCAATCCTCGCTATTCAAGATGCCTTGCCACATTTTAATCAAAAAATACCTGGCTTTTCGATGAATGATGCGGTGTTGACAGGCGTTGAGACGAGAACTTCAGCTCCACTGCGGATAACTCGAGGTTTAGATTTTCAGTCACTCAATGTTCGTGGACTTTACCCTGCAGGTGAAGGTGCTGGATACGCAGGTGGAATTTTATCGGCGGGTGTTGACGGGATTAAGGTAGGACAGGCTTTAGCCCTCGACATTATGCAAAATATAACAAATTAGTTTTTTCGAATTTTTTAAGGAAGTGTCATGAAGTCATTTAATCAGTTGAGTACTAGTTTTGGTCATCGTTTTGTAAAACCAACGTTGATAGCTCTTTTAGCAATCACCACGATAAGTAGCCACAATGCTTTTGCGCAGGCTTGGCCAAGTCGTACTATCAAAATTGTGGTGCCGTTTGGACCTGGTGGAGCCAATGATTTAATTGCGCGCGCAGCTGCTGAGGGCATGTCAAAAGAGTTGGGTCAAAGTATTGTGATCGAAAACAAACCAGGCGCTGGAGCCACTCTCGGGGCAGATTATGTAGCAAAAGCGGCGCCAGACGGTTATACGTTTTTAATTGCAGCCGCTGGCTTGGTAACGAATAGTTTGATTAAAGCCAAAATGCCCTATAAGGATTCTGACTTAACACCGGTTGGAATGATTGCTGTGAGTCCATCTGTAATCGTTGTTGCAGCTGATTCCCCAATTAAGAATTTGAAGGAATTAATTGAAGCATCGAAAAAGGGACAAGGGCTCAATTTTTCTACTGCAGGAACTGGTAGTACACCACATTTTGTCGCTGAAATGCTCAAAATTAGTGGTGGTGGAAGGTTTGACATCATTCCTTACAAGAGTGGTTCTGAGGGGATGGTTGCGGTAGTTGGTCATCAAACTGATGCCACTTCAGAGGCAAGCGTAGTGGTCATTCCGCAAATTTTAGGTAACAAATTACGTCCTATCGCCTCTACTTGGAATACTAGAATTGATTCTTTAAAAGATGTGCCAACCGCCAAAGAGTTGGGCTACCCAAATATTTTTATTGGCCACTGGGCTGGCTTACTTGCTCCAGCTGGAACGCCTAACGAAATTTTAGATAAGATGAACGACGCTTTAAATAAAGCATTGAAAAGACCAGAAATTAAAGATCGCTTCGTTGTTCAAGGAATTGAGCCAGTTGGTGGAAATCGTGCATCCTTTGTGAAATTTATTGATGAGGAAAGAGCAAGACTCGGTGCGATTGTAAAGTCAACTAATATGAAAGAAGACTAAAGAAGATTCAGGAATATTCAATAAGTAAGACCCAATAAGTCTGTCATCTTCCGACTGACTTGTTGAATTAGTATAGTTATTAAAATTTAAAATTAAGGTAATGATGAAAATTCAGCAAAGTATTCTGATCAGTGTATTAACCTTGTGTATCTCAAGCCCTGCTATCGCTCAAACGCAACCTCCTTCTACAGTGGCGGCGACGGTCAACGGTGTAAAAGTATTCAACAAAGATCTAGATTTAATGGTTAAAGCCGCCGAGGCTTCGGGCGCCAAAGATTCCCCAGATTTACGTAACGCTATCTTAAATGACCTGGTTATTCGGGAAGCAATTTTGCAAGACGTAAAAAAGAATAGTCTTGAAAAGCGTGGCGATAATGAGGCACGTATCAAAATTGCTAATCAAAATATCTTAATTGATTTATGGTTTGCCGAATTTATGAAAGCTCATCCCATTACTGATGCTGAAATCAGAGCCGAGTATGACCGTCAGGCTGCCATTACCAAAGATGGTAAGAACTCTAACGAATACAAGATTTCTCAAATTGTTGTCGCTACAGAAGCCGATGCAAATGATGTGATTACTAAACTGAATGGTGGCTCTAATTTCAATCAGCTCGCCAAAGAAAAGTCCTTAGACAAGCAAAGCGCAGCCAACGGTGGAGAAATCACCAATTGGATTTTGCCTGATCAGCTCGTACCACCATTAGGCGATACAGTAGTAGGATTAACCAAAGGAAAAGTTTCTGTCAAAGCGGTGAGAACTAATTTGGGTTGGCATGTCGTTCGACTGGATGATATGCGTAAATTTAAATTACCCACTTTTGAAGAGTCAAAAAACATCATTTCCCAGTCATTTCTTAATCGTCGTAAGCAAGAAGCAATTTCTGAGTTAATGAAAAAAGCAACGGTAGTTCCAGCTAAGTAATTTTTCTTTTAGATAAGCCATCAACCTAATGTTGATGGCTTGATGAACCTTGAATAGAGTTCGGATTACTCTTTTAGCATCACCTCAGAGTGTAAAAACTCGCGCCATTCCGATGGAATTGATGTGCTCTTCTTAGTAGTTGTATTGGCATAGACATAAGTCAATTCGGCCTTGATGAGTAATTCATCCAGCAGATAGATTTCAGTAGTAATTTGCATAGACGAGTTGCCAACTCGAGAGCATCGAACGCAAATATCTAACTCGTCGTCAAATTTTGCTGACTGATGATATTCTAATTGCGCTTTTTTAACGAAAAACTCATGCCCTGAACCACTCATTTGAACAAAACTCGGCAAGGGCGACTTTCTCCAGTATTCTGTGAAACCAATATCGCAGTAAGTTAGGTAATGGCTATTAAAAACAATGGCTTGTTGGTCAATTTCAGACCAACGAACACGTAGTGG
>CAISYI010000111.1 GCA_903889595.1 uncultured beta proteobacterium | reverse complement strand
TGTTCATTGATATCACCCACAACGCAGTATCGTGAATCATTTTTTACTAATTCATTCTTTTGTATTGGATCTAAGGCCTTAGAATTGAAATGCTTGGGAGTTCTGAGCATTCCTCGAACTTCAAACCCTTTTTGTAAGAGGTGCTGCATAAGTGCGTCACCAATCATGCCATTACTGCCAGTAATTAAAATTCGCTGAGTCGGGATTTCTGTTAAGGCTTGATTTAGCATTGTTTGATGATTGGGGTTTTTAGTTGGATCTGTTATGGATTGAAACTGTTATTGATTTATCCGTATTATGAACAGGTTCCTAAGGTTTGACTATTTCGATCATCAAACAATCATCAACAACTGAGTATGATCTTTGTGTTGTTATATTTAAAGCGAGAAATTAGAACCAACAAAATTGATGATTGAAAAGCATTGTTGCAATCATACTTTTACTTTTCAGCCAATCTTAAAAGTCTTCACAAACTTTACTTTGGCTTACTTTGGCTTTGTTTACTTCGGCATTATTTACTTAAACATCTCTTTAATCGCCGTCTCGCTCTAAATCTTCAGTTTGGGGTGGGAAAAAGAAAGACTGAATCATAGCTAAGAGGCCAACTGTAGCAATACCACCCAAACAATCCACTAACCAATCATCAAAACTAGGGTCTCTAGCTGGGAACATATACTGGATTAACTCATCGATTGCCCCAAGTCCAGCAATTATGAAAAAAGTCAGGGCAATGCGGGATAGTAGATGACCACCTAAGCCAAGATAAATCAAAACTGACAAAAAGCTGTAGGCAAAAAGATGTAACAACTTGTCGTTAAACATCCAAATTAATTGCCTTTCAAATTCACCAAATGATGAAAGAACAATCATCGTGACAAAAAAGATGGCTGCAACAGTAAAGTAAAAATTATTTTTTAGAAGTCTTAAAAAGCTCAATGTGATAACTCGTAATTAGTGACATTCATTCTGCGGTAAATCGTTCGTATTAAGTCGTTCTTAGTAAGTAGTTTTCAAAAACTAATCAATCAGAACTTATCTTAACTGCTTTCACCATTATTTTCATAATTCTGGAACTAGCGCGACGCTCCAATACTTTTATTTAAGTTTAACATAGTACAAATATACCATTTTAAAAAAATAAATCAACTATTAGCAGGATATCTTAAGTTGAAGCTCTTGTTTCAAAGCCTCAACAGTTCAAGCCAAAGTTGCTAACAGTCTTTTCAAATAAGATTGTATTCAAACAAAGCGACTAAGGTTACTTCATTAAGGTTACTTCACTGAGATTACTTCAATTGTTAAGCCACGCTAAATAGACCGACCCCATTCTGAATAAATCACTGCTAACAAGCAAGTTATTTCTACCTCAAGGTTTCATTGAATCTTTACCCAAATAAGAAATTAAGGTCAATTAATTATTTAGCATGATCTAAAGAGCTGCTTTGTTGCCATCGCCATGTATCTTGACACATTCTGTCAATATCAAACTGTGCCTCCCAATTTAATACCTGTTTAGCTAGTTTTGGATCAGCATAATACTCTGCCAGGTCACCGCTTCGCCTAGGCACAATCTCATAAGGAATGATTTGACCCGATGACATTTCAAAAGCTTTAATCATTTCTAAAACACTATACGCTCTGCCCGTTCCTAAATTGACCGTCAAGAGATCCTCAGAAGTGGCAAGTTTATTCAAAGCTTTTAAGTGGCCATCGGCTAAATCTTCCACATGAATATAATCCCGCAAACCAGTTCCGTCGGGAGTTGGATAGTCGTTACCAAATACCTGTAATTTTTTTAACTTACCCACCGCGACCTGCGCAACAAAAGGCATTAAGTTATTCGGGATTCCCTCTGGGTCTTCCCCAATTAGGCCTGAAAAGTGAGCACCAACGGGATTAAAGTAACGAAGTAGTGCAATCCTCCAACTTGGATCTGATTTTTTGAGATCACGTAATATTTCTTCGACAAACAGTTTTGTCTGTCCATAAACATTAATTGGAACGGTAGGTAAATCCTCAGTGTATTGAGTCTTGCCAGGATTACCGTAGACAGTCGCTGAAGAAGAAAAGACGAGGCGTTTTACACCCGCCTGGCGCATTGCTTCAAACAAACAGACACTGCCT
>CAISYI010000110.1 GCA_903889595.1 uncultured beta proteobacterium | reverse complement strand
GGCTTGCCTCAGGTAGATGACGTACCTGAAACACATCCCAAAGTAGTGGAACTCAGGGAACTTGTTCAATGGGCAGAAGGGATGGTCTGGAGCAGTCCTGAGCGGCACGGTGCAATGACAGGACTCATGAAGTCTCAAATCGATTGGATTCCATTAAGTGTTGGTGCTGTTAGACCATCACAAGGCAAGACTTTAGCTTTGTTGCAAGTAAGTGGAGGCTCGCAATCTTTTAACGCAGTGAATCAAATGAGAATTCTAGGTAGATGGATGAGGATGATCACTATTCCGAATCAATCATCAGTACCCAAAGCATATCTGGAATTTGACGATCATAACCGCATGAAGCCCTCGGCAAATTATGATCGAGTTGTTGATGTGATGGAGGAGTTAGTTAAATTTACTTTGTTAACAAGGTCTGTTTCAAGTTATCTAACTGACCGCTACAGTGAACGAAAAGAGAGAGGCTAAAGCATCTGAGATCACCCGATTAAAGACTTATTAATTAATAATTGTTTTTTAAATATCGTTGCTATCGGGGATAACCTTTTCCCTTTGGGACTCACTATATGCCAACTTGACTCAATGGGAAACTCTTTACATTTCAGGATAGCAAGCTCGTCTTGATCTGCTAAAGAATATTTAGACAGCACTGCAAGGCCGAGCCCACCGATAACTGCTTGCTTAATAGCTTCGTTACTGCCAAGCTCTAAACGAACTTCTGCTTTGAACTTGATTTTTTTAAAGTGTGCTTCTGTTGCCATTCGAGTTCCAGAGCCTTTTTCTCTAAAGATAAATTTTTCATTCTTTAATGAAGCAAGATCAATGGTCCTTTTATTGGCCAAAGCATGGTTCTTTGGGGCTATCAACAAAAGAGGATTAGGCATAAAAACTTCGTCATTAATATCGATGTTTAATGGCGGCTGAGACATGATGTACAAATCATCCAGGTTTTCCTCAAGTCGTTTGACCACCCCATCACGATTGAGCACCTCTAAAGAAATTTCTATTTCTGGATACTTGTCGCAAAAAGTTCCCAATATTCTTGGAATAAAATATTTTGCAGTACTCACCACGGCAACTTTTAACTTACCTCGTGTTAATCCTTTTATGCCATGAACTTGTTGTTCAAAAGTTTCCCATTCACCTGAAATAGCTCTAGCAGTTTTTACTAGCTCTAAGCCCATCTGAGTTAAATGTACTTTCCTAGCCACGACTTCATACAGTGGCACCCCAACTGTATCCGTGATTTCTTTCAAACCCATGGATGCAGTAGGTTGAGTTATGTGAACCATTCGTGCTGCCGCACTGACACTACCAGTTTCAGCCAAAGCCATAAATAGTCGTAATTGTCTAAAAGTTATATTCATAGGTTTTTATCTATATAAAACTATTTAAATATCAATTTTACTTTATACATTAAGTTCTCTAAGATGCTCTAAAAGGACAATTTATGAACATCTTGCTAGACCCTACCATCCTCTTTTTTATCTTCGGTATATTTGCTGGCTTAGTGAAGTCTAATTTAGAAATTCCACCGCAAATTTCTCGATTTCTTTCACTTTACCTGTTGATGGCTCTGGGGCTAAAAGGAGGCTTTGCTTTAAATAAATCAGGCTTCACTCCAGAAATTGCAATGAGTCTTGGACTAGCGATTCTCTTAGCGATTTGCATTCCCCTTGTTAGTTATAACCTTCTAAATCGCAAGCTTGCCAAATTAGACGCTGCTGCGATTGCAGCTACCTATGGATCTATTAGTGCCGTAACGTTTATTACAACCACTCAAGTTTTAGATCAGGTTGGAATTAGTTATGGTGGTCATATGGCCGCAGCGATGGCGCTTATGGAATCACCCGCCATTATCATTGCTATTATTCTTGCCAACCGCATTCGGCAAGAATCCCCAAGTAATTCAAGTACTCCAATTTCATTAGGTAAGGTTTTTCATGAGTCTTTTACTGATGGTGGGCAACTCCTTTTATTGGGGGCTTTAGTAATAGGGCTTGTATCCGGTGATGCTGGACAAAAAGTTATGGCACCTTTTTCAATTGATTTGTTTAAAGGTCTATTAGCTTTCTTTTTGCTAGATATGGGATTACTTGCCGCTAAAAGCCTAGGGGAAATAAAAGGTAAACCTTTAATAACTTGGGTTTACGCTTTTGGTGCTCCGCCCATACATGCCTTTGTTACCCTTAGCTTATGCCATTTATTAAATATGCCTTTAGGAGATACGATTCTCTTAATGATTTTGGCGGCTAGTGCCTCTTATATTGCAGTTCCCGCAGTTCTGCGTCAAGCTATGCCTGAGGTGAGTCCGGCCTTGTACATGGGAATGTCATTGGGCATCACGTTCCCTTTGAATATTATTTTTGGGATTCCAATCTACATCGCAATTGCCAAATATTTTTTCTAAATAAAAAAGCCTTTTATACAAAATATTGGTGAAGATTCGCTGCTTATTGGATTTTTGAAATAATTAAATCTAATTCTAAATACGTTTTATAACCGACTACTGGCATAAAACTTCGCGGAGAGAAATCTTTTTCACCAATCATCATTGCTGGTATTGCTTGAAATCCCAAGATTTTAAATTCTTTCTCATCATGAAGAACTTGTTCAGTAAAAAGTGCGTCATCAAGGGCTTTGTTTAATTCCTTAGTGTCCAAAACAATGCTTCTTCCGATTTCTAAAATTTCATCTTGATCACTGATGTCGATTCCGTGATTAAAAAAGGCATTAAATATCGCATTTGCCATTTCCAACGATTTGAATTGGGTATTTGCATAGTGAATACTTTCCTGTGCAAGCCTTATGTTTGGCAAGGTTTTTGGCTTAAAAAAACTGATGTGATTTTCCTGAGCAATTAACTCCTTAGAAGCAATTTCTAGGTTTTTAATGTATTCATCCGAAGGAGTCGTAAAATGCTCGCGAGTATTCATCTCGACGGATCTCCAGTCGATTTCTATTCTATCTTTATATTTTTCTTTTAACTTCAACAAGTCAATAGTTTGAAGATAAGAAAACGGGCACTCGAAGTCACCCCAAATTTGTAATTCAGTCATAAGTTCCTTAACCAAAGTGATGAATTAAATTACAGTATGCTCCGATTAAACAAAACTAGGAGCAGATATATTTAAATTTTAAAAAAAATTTTGTCCGCAAAAAATCAACCCATCTCTTTAACAATTTACCCGACTAGCTTTCGAATTGTTGGCCCAATTACTTTTGAAATGAAATGCCGGTTTTTTGCAAATATTTTATAAGTAAGGTTGAAGATTGGTCTGAGTAATTTTCTAGAAAAGATCCAAGCTAAGAATGGGAGATTAGCTCTTGAATAGCTTTGTGCAAAGACCTCAACTCCTTTAATTAACTTCCCATCCTCATATTGACCATACATTTCGGATAGTGCTATTTCACACGATAATCCAGTGCTTTTTGGAGAGAAAGAGATGGAATTGATATCAACAAAATCTAGCAAACCAGGCTGATTTCTTCTCGATAAGAACACAATCTCAGCCTCACACAAAGGACATAATCCATCATAGAAGAGGGTAAGTTTTTGTAAACTTGTCATTTCAGTTCTTGTTTTCAGAATGGGCAGACTCATCTGAAATGCTACCTGAATCCAAGGGGGATAACTTCGAGGCAACCATTTCTTTACCATCCCAAACCTGGCCACACCAGCATTGCCCATGTTCATTAATAATGCAAACCCCTGAGCCACAACAACGTTGATCCTGATCTGTCAATTTATCCTCCACTAAAAAAATGCATCAACTAATTGTGTGATGATAGTTTGTTTAAGGAAAAGTTGCAGAGTACCCACCAGAATTAGCTTCTAGGTATTAACTGAAGTAGCGTTTTTAGGCGAAACCCCCTTTAGAAAAGTGTCTTTAAGCTGATCTTGTTATCTAGTTAGATAGTGATTTAAAAATTCTTTAACGCCTTTACGCGCTTCTGAACTTCCATAGGTGTTATGAAACCATCCCTCTAGATCAATTTGTCTAAAACTAATGCGACCTTCTGCCTTATCTGCACAACGCCCCTCAGTGGGCTTGCCTTTTCTCCACTCATCATCAATATATGCGACTGCTAGGATAGGCAGGTTTTTTGGTGAATAAATACCGTCATAATTTGGATATAAGGGGTTTATGCAGGTCCATCCTGAGATTATTTTTCCAACAAATTCGGGATGGGCTGATTTAGCTACTGCCATTCCACCTTCACTGTGTCCCATCAAGAAAATATTATTTTTATCGGCCCAAGGACTCTTCATTACCTGTGATAGCGCATAAGTAATTTCTTCTTGGCGATAGCGGCCTGCATTTGGAAAGGCATTGATACCTATTTTCAACTTAGGATCACAATTAGGGATTCTGCCTGGTCGTGCCATGCTATCGGGCAAGATAACAATAAAACCCTGATCAGCAATATACGACGCCCAACTTGAGTCGTGAGGACCATAAATTCCTGTACAACCATGAAGATAGATAAGCACAGGCAAGGGCTTGCTTACCTCAATTTGATCAATAGTTGTAGAAAACAGTTTGCTTGGCAAATAAACGTGGGCTTTTTCCCAGCTTAACTCAACATCCTTTTGGGCAAAACTAAAGGATGGTAGAAAAACAAGAAATACACCAAGTGCTACAAAGATTCTTTTCATCATTCAATATTTCAATGAAAACTCCTGCACAAAAGTGACAGGAAATATTAGTCTATTGGCTCTTTAGGGTAAAGCAATAACGTCACCAAGACCAGAATGGTCGTGCTTATCAGCAAAAACCTTTGTAATTTCCACTTGAGCGAAATGTCC
>CAISYI010000109.1 GCA_903889595.1 uncultured beta proteobacterium | reverse complement strand
AGTATTGACATCTTCTTGCCACGCTATCGAGCGCGAATCAAATTCAATATCGTAGTCTTGAGCAATGCGGGCACAGTGCGTAACCCAATCTTTGGCAAGCTCTTGCAAACCATGGTGCACATGCAGTGCAATCACGTGTTCATGACCGTAGGCAGCAACCATACTATGGAGAAGTACTGTGGAATCTAAACCACCACTAAAGGCGACCGCAAGGCGATCACCCGGCTCAACCCTAAAAGAATTAGAGGGCAGTAGTGTCTTTAAATTTGCCATAACTCAAGAATCGTTCATGGCGACGCTCTAGCAATTCTTTCACACTCAAACCGGTGAGCTGTCTTAATGAATCCGCCAAAGCGCGTTTTAAAAGAACCATCATGCCAGCATGATCTCGGTGCGCTCCACCGACTGGTTCACTGACAATTTTATCAATCAGTCCCAAAGCTTTAATCCGGTTTGCTGTGAGTGCTAACTGCTCTGCAGCTTCAGGTGCCATCTCCGCCGTTTTCCATAAAATGGAAGCACAACCTTCAGGCGAAATTACTGAATAGGTAGAATATTGAAGCATCAACACCATATCACCCATCGCAATCGCAAGTGCCCCACCAGAACCACCCTCACCAATAATAGTGGAGATAATCGGTACTTTTAACTCTGCTTGGGTATACAAGTTGTGACCAATCGCTTCGGATTGGTTACGCTCTTCAGCATCTATACCCGGAAAAGCACCTGGGGTATCAACAAAGGTAAACACAGGAATATCAAACTTTTCAGCTAGGCGCATAAGGCGCATTGCCTTACGATAACCTTCAGGTTTACTCATTCCAAAGTTACGCATAGCGCGCTCTTTGGTATCTCTGCCCTTTTGATGACCAATCACCATACAAGCAGAACCATTAAAGCGGGCTAAACCACCAATGATGGATAAGTCATCCGCAAAAGTCCTATCACCATGCAACTCGTGAAAATCAGTAAATAAATACTGAATATAGTCCAGGGTATAGGGTCTTTGAGGATGCCTAGCAATTTGCGAAACTTGCCAAGGCGTTAGCTTCGAGTAAAGCTCCTTGGTTAATTGCTGGCTTTTATCAGCAAGTCTTGAGATCTCATCTGAAATATCAACTGCAGACTCATCCTGAACAAAGCGCAATTCTTCAATTTTGCTTTCCAGTTCAGCGACAGACTGCTCGAAATCTAAGAAGGTGGTTTTCATGGGATCATTTTACAACTGTTCTGTGAGCTTGCGAAGTCAAAATGATGAATACTTGCTTTATCTAATATTAAATCAAGGACTTACAAGGGTATATTTTCTATTCGAGGGATTTTTCTCAACAAAATATCCAACCCAACCGCGTTTTTTTATCAGAAATCAGTAATCTACTGGAATAGGATCAAGACTTCTCCAGAGGTACCAAGTTGCCACGGTTCGGTAAGGCGCCCAATTTGCTCCGACTTCACGGGCTTCGCTACGTGTTACGGCTTCACCACTGAAATAGTTTTTGGAAATCCCTTTTAACAAACCAACATCATCTAGAGGGAAAACATCTGGGCGTTTTAAATTAAAGATTAAGAACATTTCCGCCGTCCAACGACCAATGCCACGAATCGCCGTCAACTCTTTAATGATGGCTTCATCGTCTTGTAAATGCCATTTCACCTTACTCAGGCCATGGTTTTGGAAATGGTCCGCTAAATCTTTGACATATTCAATTTTCCGAAAAGACAAGCCTGCCGAACGCATCAACTGCGGATCTAAATCGATGACGGATTTAGGTGTCACTTTT
>CAISYI010000108.1 GCA_903889595.1 uncultured beta proteobacterium | reverse complement strand
TTAAAGGACTTTTCCCGCTTTGGTTTTACTGAGGTACTTTTTCCTGAGATTCATTAATCTCTATTACCTCAACATTTTCAGTATGGATTGGTAGACCACCCAATACTTCATAACAAGCTTTCAACCAAATTTTGACACGTTGACGATCAATTAAACTCAATGCACCCTCGGCATTTTGATGGTTCATTGCACGCCAAAAACTCATGTTTGATTCATCAATTTTCCGCATAGTAGACTCATATAATTTGGGTATTTCTACTAATAAGGCGCCAAGAGTGATTGCATTTTTCAATGATTCTGACTGATGCAAAATGTTGAAATTGACACCACGACCTTTGTTCTGAACCAAAATATAATTGGGTCCTACGCCATAAGAATTGGTTAATTTGGCAAGTAATTCAACTGAGTCTTTACCGTCATCCATGACGTGCCAAAAATTAACTACAACACCCATACTCTGGAGTAAGTCCAACAAATTGGCCTCTTTAATCCATAATGCGAGAGGTGCTGAGGTTTGAGCTGCTAAGTCAACAATTAAATTGGCATTTGGATTACTTTCTAAGGTATCAATGATTTGATCTAGGCCTTCAAAACTATCTACCAAAACATTCGAAGCGAAACCCTCATAAAAACGTTTAAAAGATTGATGTGATCGGTCAGTATCAAAGCCCTGAAAGCCCATTTCATGATCAATGTAGTACTGTGCTAATAAACGAGCAGTAACAGATTTACCAACTCCACCCTTTTCCCCGCCAATAAAATTAATTGTTGCCATGATTCAATCCTTATTTGTAATATCCATTTAAATACCATTATGCGCAGTACTTGATTACATCCAAAAGAAGAAAGTATGTAATTTTGCAAAATCACTATTTTGGGGCAAAAAAAAGGACTGAAAATCTTCAGTCCTTTTGTCTAACAAGTTAGATAGAAATTAATCAGCGTAAATACCTGCTTTACGGATGACAGGGCCCCATTTTTGGATCTCAGCTTCAAGGTGAGTTTGTAAACCTTGCGGCGTAACTTTATCCATACTTGGAATTTCCACACTTAAATCAGCCATTCTTTGTTTAACAGCTGGATCCTGCAAGGCGGAACGAAGAGCCGCATTGATTTTTTCAACAGTTGCTGGGGGTGTTCCTTTTGGCGCATAAATACCATGCCAAACTTTCACTTCAAATCCTTTGAGACCTTGTTCGTCCATGGTTGGTACATTTGGTAGTGCACTTAAGCGCTTGAGAGTCGTAACACCAAAAATTTTCACGCGACCTTCTTTGATCAAAGGTACTGTTTGAGTAGTTTGATCGCAAAGTAAATCTACCTGACCACCCATTAAATCATTCATCGCTGGACCAGTTCCTTTATAAGGAATTGTATTAAGCTCAACACCGATAGCAGACTGAAATAACATGCCACATAAGTGAGATACAGCGCCTAGTCCAGCATTTGCTAACGAAATCTTATCTTTGTGTGCTTTTACATAAGCAATCATTTCTTGCAAGTTGTTCGCAGGGAAATCTTTACGACCTAACATCGTCATTGGTACATCAATAACTTGGCCGATATATTCAAAGTCTTTTAATGGGTCAAAAGACAGTTTTCTGTAAAGAGCCGGTGCTGTTGCCATGCCCATGTGGTGAATAAAAATAGTGTATCCATCAGGGTTTGCTCTCGCAACACGTTGAGTTGCTACAGTACCACCAGCACCAACTGTATTTTCAACAATAACGGTTTGACCTAATGATTTGCCCATCGGAATCGCAATCATCCGTGCTGCCACATCCGTAGGTCCACCAGCTGCAAAAGGTACTACCAAAGTAATAGGTCTTGTTGGATATTGTTGAGCTTGGGAGATTGAACATAATCCAATCAAGGCCGTCAAGCTAATTAATTTAATAAATGATTTCATAACTTCTCCATTGGTGATTTTTACAATGATGAAAAACGTGTTAGATATTAACACTTTTAAGCTGAATTATCATCAAATTAACATTAATCTTTAATTAAGTTGTAATAATTTTGACTTTTAAACAAAGGGTTAATCAAAAGGTTAAAATGATTTCTTGTTTGACTATCAGATAAACATCATAAAATCATGACAATACTGGATATTGAGCACTTAAAAAAATGGATTGGCAGTAAAGAATCTTTTACTGATCAAATGACCCTAGCCCCTGTAAAAGCCTTGGCAGTCACTTTAGATCGGCAAGACCCAGATCCAGCTGTAGGTGATCGATTACCCGAGTTGTGGCATTGGCTCTACTTTTTGCCCATGGCTAAGCAATCCGAAATCGGACCAGACGGCCATCCAGAACGAGGTGGATTTTTACCACCGGTGCCACTACCCCGAAGAATGTGGGCGGGTGGGAGATATACTTGGCATCAGGAAATTCAGTTAGGACAAGAAATTACTCGTCACTCTGAAGTGAAATCTGTTACCCATAAATCTGGACGCACAGGTGATTTGGTTTTCGTTGAGGTGCAACATGAACTGCATGGTTCTCAAGGTTTAGCATTGACTGAAGAACACGATATTGTTTACCGCCCCTTAGCAAACCCAACTGATGTCCCACCAAAACCGAGTTCTGCTCCAACTGACGCCGTTTGGGAAGTCCTCATTGAGCCAACTCCAGTATTATTGTTTAGATATTCAGCGATAACCTTTAATGGTCACCGGATTCATTACGACCGTAAATATGTAACTGAAGTTGAGGGATATCCAGGCTTAATTGTGCATGGTCCATTGATATCTACAATGTTGGTAGATCAATTCCGCTTGCAATTCCCGAACAAAAAATTACTTACTTTTGAATTTAAGGCACTGCGACCGACTTTTGACATCAATCATTTCTTTGTTTGTGGCAAAGTCGATGAGGCGAATTCAACAGCTGATTTATGGGCAAAAGATCATGAAGGCTGGCTCACGATGCAAGGTCGTGCCACATTTACTAACATTTAATTGATTGAATAATATGACGATTATGATTCCTGCAGCAGACCAATATCAAGAATTACGTGAAGCTTTAAGAGATTTATGCGGTAGTTTTGATTCACAATACTGGCAAAAAGTAGATGAAGCCCGCGGCTATCCAGAAGCCTTTGTCGACGCTTTAACCAAAGCAGGGTGGTTATCTGCACTTATTCCAACAGAATATGGTGGATCTGGTTTAGGACTGTGTGAAGCCTCTGTCATTATGGAAGAGATTAATTTGGCTGGTGGTAATGCTGGCTCTTGTCATGGCCAAATGTATAACATGGGTACGCTACTACGCCATGGCTCCGAAGTACAAAAGCAGTTGTATTTACCTAAAATCGCTTCGGGTGAATTACGTTTGCAATCAATGGCGGTGACAGAACCAAGCACTGGTACGGATACGACCAAACTTAAAACTACTGCGGTCAAAAAGGGTGACAAGTATGTAGTCAACGGCCAAAAAGTGTGGATTTCTAGAATCCAACATTCTGATTTAATGATACTTCTTGCTAGAACGACTCCGCTTGCTGAAGTGAAGAAAAAATCAGAGGGAATGTCTATTTTTATTGTTAATATTGCCGAGGCCTTGGCTAGTGGTATGAGTATCTCGCCGATTTTAAACATGGTGAACCACGAAACGAATGAAGTGTTTTTCGATAATTTAGAAATCCCTACCGAAAACCTCATTGGTGTGGAAGGGATGGGCTTTAAATATATTCTGGATGGTTTGAATGCAGAAAGAGCATTGATTGCTGCTGAATGTATTGGCGATGCCTACTGGTTTGTGAATCGTGCGCGAAACTATGCAAATGAGCGGGTGGTATTTGATCGCCCGATTGGCAAAAATCAAGGGGTGCAATTCCCGATTGCGGATAGTTATATCGAAACTGAGGCCGCTAATTTAATGCGATTTAGGGCATGCGAATTATTTGATAATAATTTACCGTGCGGCGCAGAAGCCAACATGGCCAAATATCTTGCAGCAAAAGCTTCTTGGGAAGCCGCTAACGTTTGTCTTCAAACACATGGTGGATTTGGTTTTGCTTGCGAATATGATATTGAACGCAAATTCCGCGAAACAAGACTTTATCAAGTTGCCCCTATTTCAACTAACCTGATCTACTCTTACGTCGCTGAACATATCCTCGGCTTACCAAGATCCTTCTAAAAATGAAACCTTTATCTGGTATTACGGTAGTTTCTATGGAACATGCCATAGC
>CAISYI010000107.1 GCA_903889595.1 uncultured beta proteobacterium | reverse complement strand
ATTTAAAATATACTAATATTATGCATTAAAAGCGTAATATTTCAATTTATTTTTAATTTAGGGGCTTTATTCTATAAAAATTAGACAGACTGGTTGGTAGGATTACTCCGCTGTAATTTTTGCTTTTTCTACAACGCGACCATATACGATTGATTCTTTTTTGAGAAACTCACTAAATTGCTGGGTGGTCATTGGGGCTGGCTGTCCACCTTGCTCACGTAATTTTTTCACTAATACTGGATCACGTAAAGCCTTAGTCACCTCATTATTGATTTTTTGCAAAATAGGCTCCGGAGTATTAGCTGGTGCAAAGAGTCCAAACCAGTTTTCTAACTCATAGGATTGAAGCGGCTTGTATTCATTAATGGTTGGTACATTCGGTGAAAAATCTTGACGTTTTGCAGAGGTAAACGCAATCGCACGGACTCTACCTGATTCAATAAAGTTCTTTGCTCCTGAGTAACTCACAAAGGTCATGTCAACGTTACCACTTGTCACATCAATGATTTGTCCCGCTGCTCCCTTGTAAGGCACATGAATCATTTCAGTTCCTGCTAATTCATCTAATAATTCGCCATTTAAATGCTGTGGATTGCCCACACCACTGGAGGAATAGGATAGTTTTCCAGGATTATTTTTTGCAAAAGTGACGATATCACCAATGGTTTTAAAAGGGGAGTTGGCGTTCACAATTAACACATTCGGAATTTTGGTAATTAAGCTAATTGGTGCTAAATCTTTAGATGGGCTATATTGCATTTTCGTTTTGTAAACGAATGGATTGATTGCTGTTTCGCCAGCAGAGCCCAACAGTAAAGTGTAACCATCTGGATTGGCCTTCACTACAGCAAGAGCACCGATCATACCGCTACCACCGGGTTTGTTATCCACAATAATGGTTTGGCCTAAAGATTCTTTCAGCTTTTCACCGAGAAGTCTTGCCACGGTATCTACCCCACCACCTACTGAAAAAGGGACGATGATCGTAATGGGCTTTGATGGATACTCTTGAGCATTGCTACTCAATGTCCCAAATAAAGCGAACATCAAACCGCAAAAGATGGATATTTGGGGGATGAGTTTGCGCATAAGGAATCCTTTTGGTTGAAAGTTGCTTTTCAATTGTATTGCAATATTTACTGAACATATGCAAAATCCCTTGATGGAAAAATTAAAAAATACAAAGATGGAATTTTTAGAGATTAAGGACGGAACGCAGCTCGCCATCATTGATTTACCCAAGTTATTTGGAGAACAATTAGACAAATTACCGGTTGTAATGCGACTTCTCCTGGAAAATGTTCTACGTAACATGGACGGTAGTGAGAGGGATGTTGCCGTGCAGTCAATCTTCGATTGGATCACGCATGGCAACAGTCAAGCCGAAATTGCTTTTCAGCCTAATCGTGTCTTAATGCATGATACGACGAGTACTCCAGCACTCGTGGATATTGCCGCGATGCGTGACGCTTTATCGGAAGCAGGATTAAATCCAGAATTATTAAACCCGTCATTGCCGGTTGATATTTCTATCGATCACTCCTTAGCTGTGGAGCAATATGGCAATAAAGATGCGGCTAGATTCAATATTGACCTAGAAATTAAAAGGAATAAAGAACGCTACCAATTTTTACGCTGGGCCTCGAAGGCACTCACGAATGTAAAGATTCATCCGCCTGGTACGGGGATCATGCATACGATTAACTTAGAGCAACTCGCAACTGTGGTGACAACACAAGTTCGTGATGGAGTAACCTGGGCAATTCCGGATACGATGATTGGTACCGATAGCCATACGCCGATGATCAATGGCATTGGTGTTTTAGGTTGGGGAGTTGGCGGACTGGAAGCCCAAACAGTCATGTTTGGCTTGCCAACGATGTTGAAAATTCCTGATGTGGTTGGTGTGAAACTAATTGGCGCGATGCGCTCTGGTATTAGTTCAACGGATCTGGTCTTAACTGTGACGCAGCGCTTGCGTCAGTTAGATGTGACCGGTGACTTTGTAGAGTTTTTTGGTCCAGGCGTCAGTACTTTATCGGCAGGTGATCGTGCTGTAGTCGCTAATATGGCCCCTGAGTATGGTGCAACGACGGGTTACTTTCCGGTAGATGAGCAAACATTAGATTATCTAAAAATGACCGGTCGAAGTGTGACGCATCTTGCCTTAATTGAGCAGTATTGTCGACGCCTTGGTATCTGGTTTAATCCTGATGCATGCCCAAGATACGCCAAACAAATTGAAATTAATCTTGACGCTTTAGTACCCTCTGTCGCAGGTCCTCGAAGACCGCAGGACCGTATGGACGCATCAAATATTGTGAACGCGCTCGCCACGATAGATTTTGTGCCCTTGAGTCACGACTTGCAAATGCCTAAATTTCCGGTTGCAATTGCTGCGATTACTAGTTGTACCAATACTTCAGATCCAAAATTATTAATTGCGGCTGGACTACTCGCCAGAAAAGCAAGGCAGTTGGGATTAAAGCCACCGACATGGGTAAAGACTTCTTTAGCCCCAGGATCTCCTGCCGCTGCATCGTATTTACAACGGGCTGGATTATTAGAAGACTTTGCTGCGATTGGCTTTGATATTGTGGGCTATGGCTGTACATCCTGTATAGGGAACTCTGGACCTTTGACGGAGTCAATGCGAATGGCTCAAGAAAAGTCTGAATGTAAAGCAGTCGCGATTCTCTCGGGTAATCGAAATTTCCCAGGCAGAGTCAATCCAGAAATTGATTTGAGCTTCATTATGTCGCCCACTTTAGTGGTGGCTTTTGGTCTTATTGGCGATGCTCAAGTCGACTTACATCAAGATTCTTTAGGAACTGATTTCAAT
>CAISYI010000106.1 GCA_903889595.1 uncultured beta proteobacterium | reverse complement strand
TCACCAATTCGATTGCGAGGAGTGATTGAGCAAGTAGATGCTCAGTCCATTACGATAAAAGAACGTCGGGGAGAAATCATAAAAATAGCGATGCCACCGAATCTGAATATCACTGAGGTATATCCGATCAAGATGTCGGATATCCAAGAAAATAGCTTTATTGGTACTGCTACCTTGACAAGCTCCTCTGGGCGTTTAGAGGCTTTAGAAGTATTAGTGTTTCCTGAAGCGATGCGCGGCAATGGTGAAGGACATTATGCATGGGACCTCATGCCCGGGAGTATGATGACGAATGCTAATGTTAGCCAATTAAAAACCATTGGTAGTGGGCGTGAATTAAAGCTTGATTACAAAGGTGGTAGCAAAGTCGTTTATGTTCCAGAAAATGCGCCGATTGTGACTTTTCGTCCAGGTTCGTCCGCTCTTTTAGTTTCCCAAGCAAATGCTATCTTGACCGTTGTTGAAAAAGATGGTCAAGTAAGCTTACTTCGTATCACAGTCGGAAAAGATGGATTTAAACCACCAATGTAATACTTATTTTGTGGCGTCACCGCTCTCGATAATGACATTTTCGACAACTCCCGCACCACTGCGACGATACTGTGCAGCCGCCACATATTCAGGAGATTCAAAACACTTCACACCATCTTCGAGTGAGGGGAATTCAATTACAACAAAGCGTTGGAAATCCTGAGGTCCTTCCATAATTTGGTATTTCCCTCCCCTTGCTAAAACCTTTCCACCATATTGAGCAATAATGCCAGGAACTAGGTCGGTATATTTTTTGTACTCGACTGGGTCATTAATTTTTGAACGCGCTAACCAATAAGCTGCCATGCTGTCTCCTTTGTTATATAAATCTTGATAAAATAAATTTCTTACAGTTGTTCTCATTAAATAGATTACTACAAATTTGATTTACCTTAAGAATTTAGCTCTAGAGAGATTCAAGCGCTTTCTCATGGGCGCAATTACATCGGCATTATCATAGCTGTTAGTTTAAAGTCTATCACCACAGTGAGTAAGGTTACCTTTCAATATCGAGCCTTTTTAAGATGCTCGAATCCTTTCTTAATTAGCTTCACCCTTAAGATACCAATCCATATTCTTGCATAGTGTATAGTTTCAGTATACAATAATTCATGATTAAAACATTTCGCCATAAGGGCTTACAACTCTTTTTTGAAACAGGTAAAAAGTCAGGAATCCAAGCCGCCCATGCCAATAAACTGGGTAGGCAGTTAGCGAGATTAGATGTTGCAAAAAAATGGGAAGATATGAATATACCTGGTTGGGGATTGCACCCATTAAAAGATAAGCTAAAGGATCACTATTCAATTTCGGTAAATGGAAATTGGCGTATGACATTTAAATTTGAAGGTGAAAATGTTGTTCTTGTTGATTATCAAGATTATCACTAAAAGAATAGGAATATTGATGACTAAAATGTATAACCCACCCCACCCAGGCCTTACTCTTAAAGAAGATATTCTTCCAGCTTTAGGAATAACTGTAACAGAAGCTTCAGAACAGCTTGGTGTAACTCGTGCCGCTTTTTCTAGAGTGATTAATGGTAAAGCTGGTATTTCGCCAGAAATGGCCTTACGTATTGAGGCTTGGTTAGGCGAGAAAAATGGAGGTAGTGCAAGCGTTTGGCTAGCTTTGCAGGCTACCTATGACTTATGGCAAGTTCGTAAAGTAGGACTACCAAAAGTCAAGCATGCCTTGATTCCAGATTTGGCTTTAGCCTAAGCTTAAAACTTGTAACGCTCATAAGACCTCCACCACTATTTCTGAACTGCCCCATTCAAGTTGGACAGTTTAATTGGATTATTAGAAGGGATTGATTGCGGTAATTTACCGAACACATACTTTACAGTTTTGGCATAAAGAAGGATAACTTATGCCATCGAATGAATTACAAAGATGCATGAAAAGCTCAAATAACATTTGTTAAAGGAAAAACGATTCTTGGTTTTTACTCGACCATGGCTTGTGATTTAGGTCGACCGTACTTAAGTCCTCTGCTCTAACCAACTGAGCTAACGGCCCGAAACTTTTCGGGTACTGCTACTACTTGTTTACTTCAAAACCACACGAAACCGCTATTTACTACACACCATGAAAAACCCCACGGTGAGTAGTTGGTGTGTAATGTTTTTTAGGCACTTTTCACACCACTAAACCATTAAAATCATTACGATTTCTACCTCGCGGACCCACGGTTAAGTCCATTATGAGTTTTTTTAATACCTCTGACCTAGTCTAATTTACCAATTCGCTTGACAACTTCATTCATCTTTGCAATATCTTTATCCCAAAAAACTTGGAATTCTGGCTCATCTAAATAAGCAATCGGACTACCCGAATTATTGAGAGCTGTTTTTACTAAATTATCATCGACGGCTGCACGTAATGCGTCACGATAACTTTTTACAATTGGTTCTGGGGTAGCTTTAGGTAGAAACAAGCCAGTCCATTGGTTGTATTCAACGGCCATACCCAACTCTTTAAAGGATGGCACATCGGGTAAAACTGCTAACCTTCCCTCTCCAGAATGAGCTAGGGCTCTTAACTTTCCGCCTTTAATATGCTGAACTACCGTTGAAGGTCCACTAGCAGTTGTCTCTACATCACCTGCTAATACTGCTAATACTGCAGGCCCCGCTCCAGTATATGGAATATGAACCATAAAGATTTTTTGATCAGCTTTTAACATTTCCATTGGCAGTTGCATTGTTCCGTAATTACCAGATGAGCTGTAATTAAATTTACCTGGCTTCTTACGGGCATCGGCAACAAATTCTTGGATAGTTTTCCATGGTGAATCGGCACGAACAACCATCACAACAGGATCTGAAGTGATTCGACCAATGGGCCTTAGTTGGGACGTTGTGTATGAAACTAGTTTTCCCGCAATTTTATCCGTTTCCGGAATGGTTGATACTGAAGACATGGCAAACAGTACGTTATAACCATCAGGCATAGCCTTAGCTACATAAGCATTACCAATGGCGCCGCCAGCTCCAGGGCGGCTTTCCATCACGATTGGTTTTTCTAGAACCTTATTCATCCCTTCAACGACCGGTCTTCCAACCATTGTCGCCACCCCACCTGGTGGAAATGGAATTGTCATCGAAATTGGTTTAACTGGCCAAGGCTCATTAGCAAAAACATAATTGCATAGCCCTAAAGAAAATATAAAAAAAACCAGATGAATAGATTTATTAATCCTAAGAATTTTATTTAACATTGTGATCCCCATATTAACGATTTTGGTCAGTTCTAGAAATAATTGTGCCCCAAATGATCAAGCAAATTCAATAGCAAGTCTAATCATAATTAAGAAGGTGGTCTAGTTTTAAATAATGCAAAGGATGCCTGAACAATCCCAGCAAATAAACCAATCGAAACACCAATTTGTAAAGCTAGATTATAAGAACCAAAAGTATCGAAAATTAGTCCGCCCCCAAAAGCTCCAATAAAACTGCCAAATTGGTGAGCAATAAATGCTATTCCAACAAGCATCGCTTGCCATTTAACACCAAACATTTCCGCAATCGAGCCAGACACGAGTGGTATAACACCAAGCCATAGGAAACCTATATATGCCGCAAAAATAAGCGTGTTAGTAGGATTTGGAATGACATAAAAATAATATGCTATTCCTATAGAACGTAGTATATAAATCAATCCCAATAAAAATAACTTGTTATACCGACCACCCATCCAACCAAAAAATAAACTTCCTAATGCATTAAAACCACCAATCACACCCAGAGACTGGGCGCTCAACATCGGGTCTAAACCACATAATTCAAGATAGGATGGCAAGTGCGTAGTCAAAAATACTAATTGCATACCACAAACAAAATATGCGATCGCCATAACAATAAAAGGGGGGTACTTTAGGGCTTTAACAACTACCTTCATTGGCTTGATATCATCATTTACAGACTTACCAAGAATTGGCTTTTTATCAATTCCACCAGCAAACCAAGCGCCAGGAATAACAAGCGCAGCCATCACAGCAAATCCAAGCATGCCAATACGCCAATCAAATGACTGTATTAGGACTTGACCAATGGGTGCGGCAAAAGAAGCGCCTATTGAACCCGCTGCAGAGACTACACCAAGAATGAGGCTTCGCTTTTCAACGGGCACTGCCCTCGTTGCAACCGCCATTCCGATGCCAGAACCATTGCATGCAAGCGCACAGCCAATTAAAAAACCTGCACCAATAGTTACCGCCACGACACCGTTTGCTAATGCTAAAGTAATAATTCCTAAAAGATACAAAAAGGACCCAAGGACCATCACTTTTTTAAAACCAACTCTTGTTACCAAAACTCCAGTAAAGGGTTGCATTAAACCCCACATTAAATTTTGAATTGCAATAGCTAATGTGAATTGAGAAACTGAAACGCCAATATTTTGAGTAATTGAAGGCATAAATACCCCCAAACTTTGACGCATCCCCGTACTCAAGGAAAGCATCAAAGAAACCCCCAATAAAATTGGTAAGCTAGATTTAAGCCATGGGTGATTATTCAATTTAGTTATTTTAGTTAGGTAAGCTTAATTTTAGCTCTTCAAAGTTTTGAATAACTAGAACTCGATAATATGAGGCTTCATAAGCAGACATTAACTACCCCCCTAGATGTTAGACATTTCGTCCAACTTTTGGGGGTCAGTTCAAAGTGGGGGATGAATTTAGTAAAGGGCATCTATCTATTGCCTCAACCGCGCCATACTGTTGAACAGTATGTATTCATTGATGGCATAGGGACGGCGGTTAGCCGCGCCCCAGTGCCGATCAAGAAACAAATGTCCTAGATAGCATATAACTGTCGTGACATCCAGTCTGCTGTTTGATCGCGATATTTATACCAAAGATTATTCACCACATGATTACCACCCGGGATGATAGATAGTTTGCATGGTCCTGAAACTTCCTCAGCCAATAACTTTGCTTGTTCTACCGGAGTTAAGCGATCCTTATCCCCTGCAACAATATAAATTGGACATGTAATATTTTTAGCAATCCCTTTTAAAGACATTCGTAATGCTACTTTTCCGGCCTCTTCAAGGTTCGCACTTTTCGTTCGAACACGAAATGCCTCAACATTGATTACCGGTCTTCCCTCAAAACTTGCCGAGCGTTGATATGCACCTGATAGAGCTACGCAGGCTTTAATTCTTTTTTCAAAACAGGCTGCTCTTGGAGCTAAATGACCACCCAAAGAAACTCCCCAAATCCCTATACGGTTCAAATCAATATCTGAACGAGTTTCTAAATAATCACATACGGCTCCTACCGGCTCTTCAAACTCAGGACAAAGTGGAAAATCATACTCCCCCTCTCCCTGACCTGGTCCATCAAAAGCTAGGGTTGCTAAACCACGAACTAAGAAACGATTTTCATAATCATCCATTTCTTCTTTTGCTGAGTCTAGCCCCATGCACATTATTACAATCGGTGGATTAGAGACACCTAGTGGTTTTCTTAAATTGCCATATAAAAATTTACCTTGGTATGGAATAGCGACTCTTTCCCCAGGTGGTTTTAAATGCGGTAAGGCTAAATTACGACACTCTACAGCTTTCATATTGGCTTGGCGCATTTGCTCCAAATCGTTCACAAATAAAAATTTTCCAAAGTGGTAACATACGGCCGCACGTGTCCAATGTTGGCTCGCTGAGTATTCAAAGCCATCATTAAATGCTTCATGTCCTAACCCTTCATGGATAGCGGCTCTTTGTGACCAAGCTTGACACCAATTATCCCAATGTTGCAAGCTTGCAGTAACTTCTAAAAAGTCTGTCATCGGCACGCCATTAGCAACAAAGCGTGGCGCCCAATGGGAAATAGCAGATTCAATACGAGGGTCTTTTGTCTGTTCGTTAGTAGTTTGTGTCATATTAGTCAGCCTGTATATTTGCGTTTTTGATGATCGGAGTCCAACGTTTAATTTCTGTTTGCACAAAATCTTCTAAGGACTCCGGTGTTGAAGGTGATGCTTGAATACCCTGTTTCAAGAACAGTTCTTTTACATCTGGGCGACGTAGGATTTCTGTAATATCTTGATTCAATTTTTGTATGACTGCTTTAGGAGTTTTTGCTGCAGTAAAAAGTCCAAACCATAATTTAGCCTCCATCCCCGACAGTCCTGCTTCTGATGCGCTAGGGACATCTGGTAAGCTAGGAAATCGATCGCTTGTTGAGACAACTAATGCTTTTAATTTACCTGTTTTTAACTGTGCCGCAGCCGTTACTGGAGACAAAAAAGAGACTTGGGTTTCATTGGCGAGTAGAGCAGTTAATCCCGCACCAGCACTTTTATAGGGAATATGCATCATGTTTACGCCTGTAACTTGTTTAAATAACTCTCCAGTTATGTGGCTAATAGTGCCATTGCCTGCAGATGAGAAATTGAGATCATTTCTTTTTTTTGCATATTGAATAAACTCAGCAACTGTATTGGCTTGAATACTTGGATGCACCATCATTACAGTTACACCAGTTGCAACCATGGATACACCAACTAAATCTTTTACTGGATCATAAGGTAAGTTAGGGTACAAAACAACGGAGCTCACCATTGGGCCTGCATGGCCCATCAATAAGCTGTATCCATCGGCTGGGGCTTTGGCAACAATATCAGCTGGCACAGTACCACCAGCGCCCGCACGACTATCTACTATTACCGGTTGCCCCCATTTTTCAGTAAGTTTTTGCGCCATTATTCGCGATAAATAATCCGCAGTACTTCCTGGGCCATGACCAAAAATACGCACGGGTCTATTGGGAAACTCTTGTGCCCCAATAGGTCCACTCAAGACAATCAACATGCATAGAAAAAACTTTTGCCAATGTATTACATTACAACGCAATAGTAAGCCAACTCCACAGCTTGGGTTCAAAGTGTCTCCTTCATTATTTATCTATTTCCATACCAAAAAAGTATTGGAATAAATTATTTAATATTTTGAATACTTTAACATTTTTTTTATGAACCGATTATGTATATTGTTTCCTCTTTTAGGTCTATGAAGTTTTTGGACCAAATCTAAATTACATATTGAAAATTCTAGCCTAGTTATTAGATCCACTCTTGAGAAAAATTTCAACCGCATTCAATCGAATTTTTTTAACCGAATAAGAATCTTGGAAAGCGAATTCTAACTAATCAAGCGATACAAAGACCATCCTAAATTGAAAACGATGAGGGATATAAGTTTGAAAAAGGTAAATTTCATTCCCAAGTTCCGTTATCAGTTTGATCCCAAAGTAATCGGGATGTGATCGGAAAAAGAGTAAAGTATGTGCCCGGTACATTGTGTAAACAATGTGTCCGGGTCATACCATCTTGCATTGGTGGGTCGTCAGGGACTTGAACCCCGGACCAAAGGATTATGAGAGCAGGTACCCTAAATAGAACTTCATAGCATGGAGCTCTAGAAACGGTCAGTACTGGTGTGTGAGTAAATGTGTAAATAAAATCTATATCCAAATGAAAAGTAGGTTTGCATTAGTAATTATTGTTGTTACAATAATTACTATGTTCAGCAATCGGTTTAACCGCACCATCGTTATTACAAAACACGCCCAACTGCGAATGGTTGAACGTGAAATTTCAGATGCTGATCTATTAGATATTGTTGAAACTGGCTCAACGAAATTCAGTGATAAAAATCATCTGTGGGTTTACAAGCACTGCATTAACAGATCTGATAATTTAATTTGCGCAGTTCTTGTACTTGAGCATTCTGTCATTATTAAAACCGTAATGCATCACTTTACCTTAATGGAATAAATTATGAAGACTACTTATTTTGATGGTGATGACACGTTAGTAATTCATTTATCAGACAAACCCATAACAAGGGAAGTTTCTCAAGACTGGAATACACATATTAGTTATGCGGAAGATGGAACTACTGTTGAAATAGTCATTTTGGAAGCGAAAGCACATGGTATGCTTCCCGCAGAAATGATTCGTGCTGCATAAAGATTGTATATGGAATTTAAAAGTAAAAGGCGAGTTGGCAGACCTGCATTAGAGTCTACTAAAGTTTCTACCACCATTCGTCTTTCTCCTGAAGTTATAGAAAACTTTAAGGCAGCAGGTGATGGATGGCAAACACGGATTGATTTAGCCCTCAAGGATTGGATTAAAAATAATAATCCGAATTAAATATTTTTATTTAAAAAAATACCAACCCGAAGGTTGGTATTTTCATTTTTGGTGGGCCGTCAGGGACTTGAACCCCGGACCAAAGGATTATGAGTCCTCTGCTCTAACCAACTGAGCTAACGGCCCAAAACTTTTCGGGTAATGCGACTACTTTTTTATTACTATTAGCTTTACAACTAAACGAAGGTCAAATAAGCAAATGGATTTTAAACATAGTGCTTATTGACTTTGAATAAATGAATTTATTCGTCTTCGAGGAAGGTTTTTAATTTATCGCTTCGACTTGGATGACGCATCTTACGAAGTGCCTTCGCTTCAATCTGACGGATACGCTCACGCGTAACATCAAATTGCTTACCAACCTCTTCCAAAGTATGGTCGGTACTCATTTCGATACCAAAACGCATTCTCAAGACCTTAGCTTCCCTTGGTGTTAAAGAATCTAAAATATCTTTAACCACATCACGCATCGAGTCATGCAAAGCAGCTTCAGCTGGAGCAAGTGTATTACCGTCTTCAATAAAATCACCTAAATGAGAGTCATCATCATCACCAATAGGTGTTTCCATTGAGATAGGCTCTTTCGCAATCTTCATGATTTTACGAATTTTATCTTCAGGAATCTCCATCTTCAATGCAAGCGTTGCTGCATCTGGTTCAATACCTGTTTCTTGAAGAATTTGACGGCTAATACGATTCATCTTATTAATTGTTTCGATCATATGCACTGGAATACGAATCGTTCTAGCTTGGTCAGCAATCGACCGTGTAATTGCCTGACGAATCCACCAAGTTGCATAAGTAGAAAACTTATAGCCACGACGGTATTCAAACTTATCAACAGCCTTCATTAAGCCAATATTACCCTCTTGGATTAAATCTAAGAACTGTAAGCCACGATTGGTATATTTTTTAGCAATCGAAATCACGAGTCGAAGGTTAGCGACAGTCATTTCACGCTTCGCTTCACGCGCACGCTTTTCACCAGCGGTCATCTGCTTATGAACATTTTTAAGTTCAGTTAACGGAATTACAACTATAGTTTTAATGTTGAGTAGTTTTTGTTGTAGCTCTTGAATCGCAGGCACATTTCTCTCAAGCAATGCACGATAAGGCTTATCTTCGCTAAGCAACTTATCAGTCCAACTTAAGTCCATGCTGTAAATTGGTAAATCATTGAGAACATCATTACGATTTACACCAATTTTATCGACTAAAATATTAACTAAAGCACGCTCAGTTGCCATCACATCATGAAACTGTGAACGGATCGTATCGCAAAGACGTTCGACGCTCTTAGCGGTAAACCTAAATCCTAATAGTTCATTACGAATGATGGTTTGTGCTTTTTCATAATTCGGTGAGTTATAGCCTTCTTTTTCAACAGCACGGCGCATTTTCTCAAACTGAGTACGAATTACAGCAAATTTATCCAAGGACTGGCGCTTTAGCTCTTCTAACTGCTTCGCAGAAGCCGCATTAGCAGCTGCTCCGCCTCCGCCGCCTTCTTCCTCATCTTCATCATCAACTTCTTCTTCTTCGTCGATATCTAATTCCTCGACTGGACTAATAGTCATAGGAATATCTTCAGCATTAGGATCAACTAAACCATCAACAAAGTCGTCTACTTGAATGACGTTATTAATAATTTGCTCTGATGATTCAATAATTTCTGCAATAGTCACAGGACATGCAGATAAGGCCATTAACATGTCTTTGAGGCCAGCCTCAATTTTTTTGGCAATTACAATTTCTTTTTCTCTAGTGAGAAGATCAACCGTTCCCATTTCTCGCATATACATACGAACAGGGTCAGTTGTTCTACCAAACTCAGAATCAACAGCGCCTAAAGCTGCTTCAGCTTCTTCCTCGGCTTCTTCATCTGAGGATCCTGTGATTGCATTTTCATTCAAGATCAATGTTTCAGCATCTGGTGCTTGCTCATAAATCATAATGCCAATGTCACTTAGCAAGGCTATGAGTGTTTCTAACGAATCTGAATCTGATAATTCATCGGACATCAAATCATTAATTTCTCCATAGGTTAAATAACCCCTGGATTTACCCATTTTAATAAGTGTTTTTAATCTTGAGCGACGTAACTCTAACTGCTCTTCACTACCTAAACGCGTACTATTAAAGTCCTGCAAAATTTGTTTTTCTTTTGCTTTACGTTCGCGGTTTTTTTGGCGTTCGGTCCGCACCTCAGACCCTGGCTCAATCAAAGGCTTTGGTTTTGGTTTTCTACCTCTTGTCTTTTTAACAGGCAGCTCAGTAGTTGAGTCAACTACACCAATTTCTTCGGAAACTGCATCGACTGGCAATTCAACTGCATCGTTAAACTCTTCGTCCTGTTCTTTAGGAACAAGAACCAATTTAGATACGACCTTCTTTACTGGCTTGATGTCTTCATTTTGTTTTTTTGCTGGAGCCTTTTTAACTTCCTCAACAGCAATTACTTTTTTAGAAACAACAATTTTTCCAGAAGCTGATTTTGTGGCAACTTTTTTAACTACTTCTTTTGCTACTGGCTTAGTACTTGATGAATTTTTAGTTGTTGATACAGTCGATTTTTTTGGACTGTTTAGATTCTGCTTTGTTGCAATAACTTTTTTTGGAGTTGTTTCTTTCACTGACTTTACACTTTTTTCAATTTTATTTGTTTTAACTGGATTCTTTGCTTTAGCAATTTCTTTAACAGGCGTTTTAATTTTTGTACTTGTAGCGTTTTTTACAATAGGCTTTGCAACGGGCTTAGTAACAGCCTTAGTGGCGGGTTTACCTACACTTTTCGAAGGAACTTTAGTAACTGACTTCGTTGTTGCTTTCGCTACAACTTTAGGAGCTACTTTTACTGGAGCCTTTTTAACAATCTTTGGAACTGGCTTAGAAGCAACCTTAGGCAAAGGTTTCGCTACCTTAAGAGCAGGTTTAGCTACCACTTTAACCGCAGCTTTAACCACTTTTTTAATGGCTACTGCTTTAGGTTTGGACTTTATTTCAGCTTTAATGGGTGTTTTCTTCTGCGCAACTTTAACGGGAGTTACTTTTTTTGACAACACATTTTTAGAAGGTGTTTTTTTAACGGGTATGGTCTTTGGCATATTCGCTCTAGATGTTAAAAAATGAAAAAAACTAATTTAAAACTACTTAATTTTGTAACTACCTAATGCGTCGTTAGTAGCAATAAAGTCTAAGGCCGATGTAACAAGACCTTAGTAGCCGATTTTGTATAATTCCGATGTTCTAAAACATTTTGACAGCCTTGTATTGTACCCCAAAAACAGTCACTTTTGATACTGAATTCTTAAAATATCTTAAAGAGATGCAAAATTACGGTGATTATTGGGTATTTTTAAGCAATATTCCCAATTCCCTGTAGCGTGTCAAATCTTCAGGAGTATTAATTACTTTACTAATTCTTTCCGATATTTCATGCATCTCTAGCTTGATCATATCCTTATTGATGTTTTTGAGGGCCCCTTGAATATGCGAGTTTGCATCCTCAAAAGTGAATTCTGTTTCAAGAAGTTTTCTAAGCAAGGTATTGTAAGATGATGCGAATTCTGATTGACTCAACACAATTTGAAAGGATGAAAAATTGCTATCCTCTGGTTCCAACCTGCATAAGTCAATTAAATCTTTCATAATTGCACCCGCTTGCTTGGTTCTATTTGAAGCAATATAGATTAAGTCAGTTGCTTCTTGATTGCTTAATTTCTTTCCTAACTGGGGGTATTGAATGAGTAGTTTAATAATTTGAATCGGTAAATCTGAAGGAGTAATTGGTTTTTGTTTTGCCAAATTTTCTAAAGCCCGAAGATCTGACTTCTTTTGCCAGTCTTTGCTTTTTTGGTTCGTTTTAGGCTGTAAGGGCTTAATAGGAACTTCTTGGACAGTTGTAGATGGTATGCCATAAAATTGCTCCAACTCTAATTGCGTGGCCCCCAACCTTCGGGCTAACTCTCTCAATATTTGAACTCTTAAAGCAATTGCTGGCATTTTTTTAAAATATTGCTTTGCTTCACTTTGAGCTTGAGCCCGTCCCTCGGCGGTTTTCCAATCGAGATCCTCACCAATAACTTGTATAAAAAATAGGGATAGGGGCATTGATTTTTCAACTGCTTCTTTAAATGCCTCTGCGCCATTCTCACGTACAAAGCTATCTGGATCATGTTCTTTAGGTAAAAACAAGAAGCGAATCTCTTTTTCGTCAGACAATAAAGGAATGCAAGCCTCAAAGGCTCTTTTAGCCGCTCTGACTCCCGCTGCATCTCCATCAAAAGAGAAAACCACTTTGTCAGTATGTTTCAGAAGTAACTGCACATGCGTTTCGGTACATGCTGTGCCCAGAGTCGCAACTGCATTAGGGAACCCTAACTGAGCCAACGCTACGACGTCCATATAGCCCTCACAAACTAGAGCGTAGGACATTTCACGAATAAATTTTCTAGCTTCAAACAATCCGTAAAGGGTCATACCCTTTTTAAAAAGTGGAGTTTCGGGAGAGTTCAAATACTTAGGTTCCCCCTTGTCAATTACTCTGCCTCCAAAGCCAATGACTTGACCTTTTAAATTTCGTATTGGGAACATGATTCGATCCCGAAACCGGTCATATCTCTTGATTGATGATTTACCATCGCCATCAGACTGAATCAAAAGACCTACTTCAGCTAAGGAGTTTGCTACTTCTGTTTGAGTATAAGAACCAAAAACACTTTCTAAGTTTTGCCAGGCATCAGGAACAGACCCAATACCGAACCTCAGAGCAACATCACCAGATAACCCTCTGTTAATTAAATAATTTTTTGCACGCTGGTCTTTCTTTAAGTTTTCTTTAAAGTAAGTCGCGGCTTTTTCCATTGCCTCAAATAATCTAGAACTTAATTGTTGATTAAGCGGTGAATTAATTGCAACCGTTTCTTTTGGTACGGTTAATCCAACACCTTGCGCCAACTCCTCGATCGCATCTGTAAATGTTAATCCTGCATACTCCATCAAAAAGCTGATGGCTGAACCGTGAGCCCCACAACCAAAGCAGTGGTAAAACTGTTTAGTTTCAGAAACAGAAAATGATGGAGATTTCTCCTGATGAAATGGACATAATCCTTGTAGGTTTGATCCTGACTTTTTTAAAGTCACAGATTTGCCTACCACGTCAACAATGTCAACGCGACTGAGCAACTCATCAATAAATGCTCTAGGAATCAAAGAACCAATTTCCTTGTGATTTTCTTAATTTTGAAGCGCTGCTTTGACTAGTCCAGAAACTTTACCCATATCTGCCTTACCAGCTAATAAGGGTTTGAGCAAGGCAATGACTTTACCCATATCTTGAGGGCCAGAGGCTCCTGACTCAGCAACGGCATTTTTAACCGCAGTCATCACTTCTTCTTCGGATAATTGAGCTGGTAAATAAAGTTCAAGCACTCTCATTTCTTGCGTTTCATTAGCTACCAAATCTTCCCGTGCAGCCAGTTGAAACTGGGCAATAGAATCTTTTCTTTGCTTAATCATTTTTTCAACAATAGCAATAATATGGGCATCTGTAATTTCGATACGCTCATCGACTTCTTTTTGTTTCATTGCCGCCATTAAGAGTCGAATAGTGCCTAACTTATGGGTGTCTTTATCTCGCATTGCTTGCTTCATCTCAGCACTAATTTGTTCTTTTAAGCTCATAAATTCCTCAAATAAAATTCCAATCAATTAGTAACTATATTACTAAATGAAAATTATGGGTATTGTTGTTGGTCTGTAAAAATAGGAAAACCCGCTGTGAAGATCAACAGCGGGTTCATAAACTGATCTTACAACTATTTTGGGGATTTACCTAAAATAGTTGGTTAAGAAATCAGTAAATTAATATAGTTTTTTAGGAAGCATTTGGCTACGGATACGCTTGTAATGGCGTTTCGCAGCAGCGGCTTTTTTACGCTTACGCTCAGCAGTTGGCTTCTCGTAAAACTCACGAGCGCGTAAATCAGTTAATAAACCGTTTTTTTCAATAGTACGTTTAAAACGACGTAATGCAACTTCAAAGGGCTCGTTCTCACGAAGACGAATAGTAGTCATGCGTTAAAAATCTCTGTAAATAATTTCAAGAATATGATTGTATCATGAGAAAATTAGAAAATGTATACACTTGGCATAGAAACTTCTTGTGATGAGACCGGGATTGCGGTCTACGACTCTCAATTTTGGGAAAATAACCAGTCCCCACACCTAGGAATCCTCGGTCAATCATTGTATTCTCAAGTAAAAATGCATGAGGAATATGGGGGCGTAGTCCCTGAATTGGCCTCTAGAGATCATGTTAAACGTATTCTGCCCCTTATTCAATCTTGTTTAAAAGAATCCGGCCTCGCCATTTCTCAAATTGATAATATCGCCTACACAAAAGGGCCTGGGTTAGCGGGTGCCTTGTTAGTAGGTTCATCCGTTGCCAAGGGTTTGGCATTTGCTCTTAACAAAAAAAGTATCGGCATCCATCATCTAGAAGGACATTTACTTTCCCCACTTCTATCGGAACGTTTTCAAGAAACGAATCCAAAAAACTTTTTTCCCTTCTTAGCTTTACTAGTATCTGGCGGTCATACTCAAATTATGATGGTAAGAGCTATTGGTGATTACACAATCCTCGGAGAAACCTTGGACGATGCAGTTGGTGAGGCATTTGATAAAACTGCGAAATTATTGAACCTACCCTATCCAGGTGGCCCAGCAGTCTCTAATCTTGCCCTCTCAAGCACATCTAATCGATTTAAACTGCCAAGACCATTAATACACTCAAAAAATTTAGACTTTTCTTTTGCAGGACTGAAAACTGCGGTACTCACCCAAATCAAGCAAGCTGAAAAAGAACTTATCGAATTGGATACAACTTTCAAAGCGGACCTAGCCAGGGCCTTTGTAGAGGCTGCTGTTGACGTACTTCAAAGTAAAGTCGAATTCGCTATGCGTCAAACGAATTGCTATCGATTAGTAGTTGCTGGTGGCGTTGGTGCTAATTTACAACTGAGAGAAAAACTATTGGATTTAACGAGCAAATTGCCACAGTGTGAAATCCTCTATCCTCCAACACATCTATGTACTGACAATGGTGTCATGATTGCTTTTGCGGCAAGCTTAAGAATATTACAAAATAATCAGGCATTCGATACCTCAAATGCCTTTGACGTACTGCCAAGGTGGTCTCTAGAAAATATCTAAGAACACTAGGTCTTCAAGAACTTCGTTGGAAAGCCCAATAAGCTATTCGCCTAAGTGGTTCAGCTTCTTCGCCAAAATGACTGATATGCCTAATTGCAGATTGCAACAAATCTTCAGCATAGGATTGTGCTTGCGAAAGCCCCATAAAACTAACAAAGGTTGGCTTATTATTTTGAGCATCTTTGCCAGCTGTTTTACCAAGTGTCTCTGAATTCTGAGTAGCATCTAAAATATCATCAGTGACTTGAAAGCCGAGTCCAACATCATTTGCAAATTGATCTAAAGATTTTTTATCTGCATCACTCAATGAGGCCATAATGGTTCCCATTCGGATTGCGGTCCTGAGTAAAGCACCCGTTTTGAGCTGATGCATCTGAATTAATTGCTCTAAGCTTAGGATGCGTCCCACATTTGATAAATCAATTGCTTGTCCCCCGCACATACCGTGCACACCAGCACTAAAACTTAACTCTTTAATCAAGTCTATTTTCACACGGGGATCTGCGTCTAATTCACTCAATATGTTAAAAGCAAGGGCTTGTAATGCATCGCCTACTAATAATGCCGTTGCCTCATCATAGACTTTGTGAGTCGTTGGTTTGCCACGCCTAAAATCATCGTTATCCATTGCGGGGAGGTCATCATGTACCAAAGAGTAGGTATGTATTAACTCTAATGCAATGGCCACTTGATCAACTGAGGTTGTGGATGTATATGATTTCACCTGCTGACTTGCTAATTCATAAGTAGCATAAACAATCAAGGGGCGGATTCTTTTGCCCCCCGCTAGCACCGCATAAGACATCGCATTTTCTAGTCGTTCGACGCCTAGTAGTCCAGAAGGAGTTGATGTTTTTAGAGCGTTTTCAATCCGCTCAAGATTTCTTGAGTGCCAATCTTTCCAATCAAACATTAATTATCCTCAGAGATTTTAATTTGCTGCTCTACTTGCTCTAAGAGAGATTGGCAATGCTTAATTAACTCGGATCCTCTTTTGTAAGAACTCAAAGTTTCCTCGAGAGATAATTTACCAGACTCCATATCTGCAATGAGTTTTTCAAGTTCACTCACTGCTTTTTCGTAATTGACTGTTTCAATCGCGTTTTTTGGATTTTCCGAGGATGTTTTAGCTGTAGGCATATTTATGTCAATTCAATTTTAGTTAATTATCGTAACAGGAAAATTAGGCAAATTCTAGACTTCGAATACAAGTTAAATTATAATGGTAGATTCCTTTCCAATATCGACATGTCGATGGTTGGATTGGTTATTCCGCTTAGCTTCGGCTGACTTTTTTTCGGGGGTGGGGAGAATGACTAATCTGGCTACCGCGCAGCAACTTGCGCCGTCCAATTTACAATTACCAGTAAGCGCCTATTTTGACGCTGAACTATTTCAAAAAGAACTTCGGTTGCTTTTTGCACAGGGCCCTAATTATGTAGGGCATGAACTAATGGTTCCCGAAGTCGGGAGTTACCAAACCCTGCGTAATGAGAATGAAGGTCGCGTATTGGTTCGCAATCAAAACGGTATCGAACTATTGTCCAATGTTTGTAGACATCGCCAAGCCATTATGCTCAATGGTCGGGGTCATGTTCAAAACATTACTTGCCCTCTTCATCGCTGGACCTATGATTTAAAAGGTGATCTCTTAGGTGCTCCCCACTTTGGGGATAATCCTTGCTTGAACCTTAACAAGAGCCCACTTCAAAATTGGCAAGGACTCCTATTCAACGGCAAACGGGACGTTTACAAAGACCTCGCCAATCTAGGGGTAAAAGACCAATTAAATTTTGATGGTTATTTGTTAGATCATGTCGAAATTCATGACTGTAATTACAACTGGAAGACCTTTATTGAGGTCTATCTTGAGGACTATCACGTTGGTCCATTCCATCCTGGACTTGGTCAATTTGTCACTTGCGATGACTTATCTTGGGAATTTGGTAATTGGCATAGTGTTCAAACAGTGGGCCTTAATAATCAACTCAAAAAACCCGGCTCCTCCGTTTATTCAAAATGGCATGAAGCTGTTTTAAGGCATCACAAAGGGAAACTACCAGAATTTGGCGCTATTTGGTTAACTTATTATCCTAATGTGATGGTTGAATGGTATCCAGGTGTTCTGTGCATTTCAACTCTTCAGCCAATTAGCCCAACTCAAACAAGAAATGTCGTCGAATTCTACTATCCTGAGGAAATTGTTTGGTTTGAGCGAGAGTTTATCGAAGCTGAACGAGCCGCTTATATGGAAACATGTATTGAGGATGATGAAATTGCCCACCGCATGGACGCAGGTCGTGCAGCGCTGTTAGCTAGGGGTGAAAATGAAGTTGGGCCCTATCAAAGCCCAATGGAGGACGGTATGCAGCATTTTCATGAGTGGTACCGTCAAACCTTAGATCAAAAAATCTAAAGCTTTTTTTTATGCCAAAAAGGAGAGGCTTAAAACTAAAGCCACTCCAAGCAAAATTAAAACAATTTGTTTTAAGGATTCCCTTAATTGAAACCTTCGGTGCATTTGTGGCATCAGGTCACTTACTGCAATATAGATAAAGTTACTCGAAGCAAAAACCATCAAATAGGGAATTAACTTAGCTGAATCCTCTAAGTAAAAATATCCAACAAGTCCCCCTATCGTGGATAAAAGGCCACAAATAGAGTTATAAATTAAAGCGCGAATCTTTGAAAATCCTGCGTTTAATAAGACCATAAAATTCCCAATTTCTTGTGGTATTTCATGGGCAATAATGGCGATAGCAGTCAAAATCCCAACTCCAGGATTTGCAATAAATGCAGCGGCAATCAGAATCCCATCAACAAAATTGTGTAAGCCGTCACCAACTAATATCATCCAGCCACTTTTACCAGCATTTTCAGCATCATGGCCATGATGGTGATCATGCCCATCACCTTCATGATGGTGATTATGTCTTAATAAAGCAATTTTTTCGAGGACAAAGAAAAATAATATCCCCGCCAGTAAAAAAGAAAATAAGGTAGTGGGAGAAACGCCTCCGGATTCAAAGGCTTCTGGTAAGGAATGCAAAAACGCTGTTGCCAATAAAATACCAACAGAAAAACTGACCATATTTTCAACAATCTTGGTCAAGAATTTAAAAGATAGCGTGGCAGCAATCGTAATACTCACTAAGCCAGCTGCAATGGTTGCTAATAAAATTGAAAATAAAATGGGCATAGATAGTTATTGCTTAATGGGCTTCTTCCCAATTATCGCCGATACCGATACCAACTTCTAAAGGAACACTCAGTGCTGCAACCGTAGTCATAATGCGGTTGAGATGCTCTTTCACAAAATCTAACTCAGCCTCTGCAACTTCTAGGACTAATTCATCATGTACTTGAAGTAATAATTTTGTTTGAAGATTTTCTGATTCTAGCCATTCCTGTACTTTAATCATCGATAACTTAATTAAATCCGCTGCGGTACCTTGCATTGGTGCATTAATCGCAGCTCGCTCTGCGCCTTGGCGACGCATAGCATTAGTGCTTTGAATTTCGGCAAGCCATAATCTACGACCAAAGAAAGTCTCTACATAACCTTTTTCTCTAGCGGTTGCTCGCGTATCCGCCATATATTTAGCGACTCCAGGATACCGCCCAAAGTAGGTATCAATGTAACTTTGCGCAGCACCTCGATCGATACCTAAATTCCCCGCTAGGCCAAAGGCACTCATGCCGTAAATTAGACCAAAATTAATAACTTTAGCAAAACGTCTTTGTTCACTAGTAACTGAATCTAATGGGACATTAAATATCTCAGCTGCTGTTGCTTTGTGAATGTCTAACCCATTCGCAAACGCATCTAAAAGATTTTTATCTTGCGCAAAATGAGCCATGATTCGGAGTTCAATTTGTGAATAATCGGCAGACATCAATTTAAAACCAGGTTTCGCAATAAATGCCTCCCTAATTTTTCTACCCTCTTCCGTCCGTATTGGAATATTTTGCAAATTGGGTTCGTTGGAAGCTAACCTTCCCGTCGCAGCGACTGCTTGAGCATAATTCGTGTGCAGTCGATTCGTCTTTTTATTGATCATTCTTGGCAGTTTCTCAATATAGGTCGATTGCAACTTCGCTAGACTTCGATAGTCTAAAATTCTTGCTGGCAGTGGATAATCTTCAGACAACTTTAAGAGCACTTCTTCATCGGTGGAAGGGGCACCCCCCGGGGTTTTTTTCACTACAGGCAACTTGAGTAATGTAAAAAGAATTTCGCCAATTTGTTTGGGCGATTGAATATTAAAGCGTTGCCCGGCCAAGCTGTAAATTTCAGCTTCTAATTCAATTAATTTTTTACCAATGGTTTGACTCTGAGCCGCCAGTTTTTCAGTATCAATCAAAATACCATTTCGTTCCATGATTGCTAAGACTCTCATGGTCGGCATTTCGATGGACTCATAAACGAACTTTAAGCTAGGATCATTTTGGATGATCGGTGCAAAACTCTCATGTAACCGAAGGGTAATATCAGCATCCTCAGCAGCATATCTGGAGGCTTGCTCTAACATCACTTGATCAAAGGTGATTTGTTTAACCCCTTTACCGCAGACATCTTCAAATTTAATTGTATTTAAACCCAAGTGGCGCAGTGCCATCGTATCCATATCATGGGGTTTGTGGGATTCAAACACATAGGATTCAAGTAAGGTATCGTGCTTGATACCTTTTAAAGATACTCCATGGTTTAACAAAATATGTAGATCAAACTTTAAATTTTGACCCACTTTTTTATATTGATCACCTTCCAACCACGGCTTTAACATTTCTAAAACAAGCTCACGATTAAGTTGATCCTCACTCGTCGTATGCGCTAAGGGTATGTAACACGCATTACCTTCTTCAGTCGCTAAGGAGATACCGACAAGTTCTGAAACCATCGGTTCAAGTCCGGTTGTTTCAGTATCAAAACAAGTAAGTTGAGCTGACTTGATCTTATCTAACCAAAACTGCAAACGATCGAGACTTGTAACGCACTCATAATTGGCACTTTTAGTGTCACCAGTGGTCAATTGAGCTTGGCTGGGATCCATCGAGTCATTGCTTGGGCTAGAACCATCAGGATTGCCCTGGGTGTTCACTACGGATTGAATATCTTGCGTTAAATGGTATTCTTTGAGCCAAGTTTTAAAACCATACTTAACAAACAAGGCCCTTAAATCATCATGATTTTCTTGTCTTGCTTCAAGTTCAGACAGGTCGAGCAGATGTTCATCTAGCTCACAATCAATCTTGACAGTTATCAACTTTCTGGCAGTTGCTAACCAAGGAATAGATTGGCGCAAGTTTTCGCCCACAACTCCTTTAATTTCTGCTGCTTTTTCAATTAAATTATCCAAATTACCGTATTCTGTAAGCCATTTAACAGCTGTTTTTGGTCCTGCTTTGGGAACGCCAGGTACGTTATCAACAGTATCTCCAGTAATCGTTAAGTAATCTACGATTAACTCAGGAGGGATGCCGAATTTAGTAGTTACTCCACTAATATCCAATTTTTCATTGGTCATAGTATTAATTAAAGTCACTTTTTCATTCACTAATTGGGCTAGATCCTTGTCGCCCGTAGAAATGATGGTGGTCCAATCCATCTCGCTAGCTCTTCTAGCTAATGTGCCAATCACATCATCTGCTTCAACCTGTGGCACCATAATCACCGGCCAGCCAAGCGCCTTGACGACAGCATGAATAGGCTCTATTTGCTTGACTAAATCCTCTGGCATCGAAGATCGATTAGCCTTATATTCTGGATACCATTCATCTCTAAAAGTTGGGCCTTTAGCATCAAATACGCAAGCAATATGGGTGGTTGGCATTTTTTGACGCGCTTGCCGGAGCATATTGATCATGCCATAAATTGCACCCGTAGGATCTCCTTGCGGATTCCGCAAATCTGGCATAGCATGAAACGCTCTATAGAGATAACTAGAACCATCAACCAATAATAAAATTTCTTTAGTCATGCCTTAATCGTACAATTATGTTTTATTAAACAACTTACTTTTGTAAAGCCCATGAACAACATTAGATGCAATAGGGTATCAGCGTTAATTTTTTCTGCAACTTTAATCGCCACTTTCAACATGATAGTGACTAATCAAGTCTTCGCTCAAAATACCAACAGTTCACCAGGTCTTGACGCCAAGGAATTAGAACTAATAAACCGTCAGCCTATTTCTCCTTCAGCCAGAGCGAACGAAAATGTTCTTGGGGCAGAAAAAAGACCTACTTCTTTTGAGTACCAAGAAAATCGAGGCACTCGTATTACAGAATACTCTTCAGACGGTCGCCCAGTTGAAATTCAAGTAGATTCGCGTGCAGGAACTCATTATGAAATGAGTAAGCCAATTAATTCTAGCCCAACAGTTCCTAATACGACGATCCAACGGGTTCCATCAATTCAACTTCCATTTTAGCCGTATGGCGGTCTATACCCAATTAAATTTAGAAGAAGCCGCTGATTGGTTTAAAAATCAATTCAGTTTAGGGGATGTTATCAGCTTAAGGGGCATTAGCTCTGGCATTGAAAATAGCAACTTTTTTTTAACTGCTAAGCAAGGAAATGTCCAAACAGAATATGTT
>CAISYI010000105.1 GCA_903889595.1 uncultured beta proteobacterium | reverse complement strand
GTCGTTGAACTGGCAATGTTTCCTGTCAACCAGCTTAATTGGGTATCACTCATCATCTTATTAGCAGCATCAGGATAAACTCCGCCAACAGGTGTCAAGCCAGCAGTGTAGTCAGCCCATGTATACGGCTGAACTTTGGCATCAAATGGATCGCCATAATAACCGTAGACTTGCTTAGTTCTGCCTTCAATACGCGTATCAACCATGTGCAAAGTAAACAAATTACCAAAATCAAACTTACGATAAATTTTTAATAAATTTGTTTTGTCTGTTCTGATTGGCATCCATTCGTGATAAACCTGAGCAGCAGTTGCTTTTCTAGAGGCCCAAGTACCTTGTGTAGCTGTGTCATGGTTTTGAGCTCCGTCTACATAGGAATTATTCGCAAATTCATGATCATCCCAAATAGTGATCCAAGGCATCTTAGCGTGCAGTGCTTGTAAATTGGTATCTAAACGATACTGTGCGTAACGTGCTCTGTAATCAGATAAGCTGACAATATCGTTGGCCGGTGTTACAACACGACCTATAGCTGCAGCAGTACCTGCCGGAGTTGTGGTTGAGTCAGTGTTACCGAATTTTGCAGGATCAGAGCCATACTCATAAATGTAATCACCAAGGTGAACTGCGTATTCTGCGCCAGAAGTTAATGCACTGTCATACACGTTGAAAAAGCCAGCTGAATATAATGTGCAAGAAAATACTGCAAATTTGACAGAAGTTGCACTCGCTGCAGGTAATGTCTTTGTAGTACCAACTGGTGAAATCGCACCAGTAACATCAGTAAAACGATAATAATATGTTGTGCCAGCAGTTAAACCGGTAGCATCTACCTTCGCTGTATTGCCAGCACTGCTAAGAGCAATCACAGAACCACTTGATACAACGTTAGTGAATGCTGCATCTGTAGCAACCTGATAAGTTAAGGTTACATCTGCTTCAACATTGAGAGGTTTAGCATGTGTCCAAAGAATCACTGCATTGGATAAAGGGTCTCCACTTGCCACACCATATAAATATTGGGATGGAACTACTGTGGAATTAGCACCACTACAAGATGCTAATGTAATTGAAGTACCAATTGCTGCTAATGTTGCTGAGTTCTTAATAAACTCACGTCTAGTAACGTTTGACATAGATTCATTCCTTATAAAGTTGTCAAAGACACTTTATGGTTTGAATATGTGAAAGTGATAGATTATTAATGAATATTTTATGAATTAAAATATCCTTTAGATAATCAAAATTTAGTCACTTTGTCTTACTGCTGCAACAATTCGTAGTGGTCCTCCACTACCACCAGCAATTTTCATAGGCAAGGCGACAATGTAAGCACCCGTTAAAGGAAGTGCATCGAGATTAGTCAAATTTTCAAATCCGGAAATATTATTTCCTAGTAGGATACGGTGAGTTTGAAAATCTTTAGACTGTCCATAATCAATACTAGCTGTGTCAATTCCAACGGCTTTTGGTAAGCGATTTTCTACTAGCCAATTACTAGCCTGCGCTGAAATGCCTGGAAAGTGTAACTCTGGGATGGCTTCTAAGCCTTTTTTATCAGTACCGAAATATTCTTTTCTTTTTGGGTAGTGCTTGGCGTATCCAGTATTAAATAAAACAATACTTCCCTTTGGAATGGCACCATTGGCTTTTTCCCAATCAATCAAGTCTTGAGGACTAATGAGGTAATCAGGATTATTTTGAGTTTTGGCACTGACGTTAATCACCACTGCATAACCAGTTAAAGAATCGAGAGGTACTTGATCAACCGTCCAACCTTTTTCTGCAAAATGAATTGGCGCATCTAAATGCGTGCCACCATGTTCTGGAGTACTAATGGTGTAAGACGAGTAAAAAAAGTTACCAGGCGTTTGCCCTTTAAATTCCTCAGTATGCTCAAAGCCTTTGACATTATTAGGCCAATAAAGAGTAGATTCATTATAGGAGTGGGATAAGTCTAGCCATTTTGCTTTAGTCAAATCTATTGTTTGATTATTCTTGGAGGGAGAGCATGCGACAAGCCCAAGTGATAGAAGTAAAGTAAATAATAAAGATGTGTATGTGCGCATAATCGTTATTCCCTCAATTTTTAGGTCTGATTTATTTAATTGAAAAGATTATACAAAGTATCTGTTTTAAGTAATTTAAATCCTCTAATGAACACCATTGTTAATCTAGGTGTTTAGTTCGAAATTATAGTTTTAGGCATCGCCATATTAAGCAATGCCTGAAAGAAATTTTGACTACTCATCATTACTAGTTGCTGCCTCAGGATAGAGATTGGGTAATAGAAACTGTAAAGCGCTTAAAGGAAATGCAAATTGGACAGGGGATTTATGATTTTTACTTTTTACTAATCCAATTTCAATTAAGCGGGATAGTAATGTTCTAGCAGTTCGCTCGCCCAAACCAGTCATCTGTAAAAACTCTCCCCTATTTAATGGGCCTACTAAGAAGATGTGGTGCAGAGGCATAATTGCTTCTTTACGAATCAATTTATCGTGGCTAGAGAGGAAAAAAATAAGTGCCTCAATGTGACTTTTCATCTTAGTAAGATCGAGCATTTTTTCCATGAAACTTACTTGGTCATTGGCGATATTTAGAAACCAATTGCACCATTCCCAAAGGGCTTTTTCACTTAAATTGCCTCTACCATCGAGGTCACCTTGTCTTGGAGAGTCAGCAGCTGAAAGGTATGCATAATAGGAGTCACGATTGCGAGCAAGTCCTCGGTTCATCGACCAAAGCCCTTTTGTTAAAGAGTGTAAAGCTAAATGGGTTTGTAAACGGACTGCTCTTCCATTACCATCCAAGAAGGGGTGAACCCACATTGCCCGTTGGTGTTCGCAAGCAATTGAAATGAGACCTTGATGAAAGTTGCCTAATTTTGCGTAAACTTTATCCATTCTTTCTAAAAAATGAGGAACGCTATTCCAAATTGGTGGTTCATGGTTACCAACGATGACATCTTCATTCCGAATCTGCCCAGGCTCAATAATTCTGCCATCAGAAGTGGTTCTATCCTGAGGTTTAAGGCGACTATACAATGCTTGGTGTGCATCCACTAAAACGGTGGATTGAAGAGCGGTGTCCAAGCCAAAAGATGCAAACTTTTCAAGTTCTTTCTCAGCATCAATGTATGCAATAGCGATTCTTTGAAGTTTTGCAGTGTTTGGCTGATCAGAAAAGTCCTTTACCAAAGCACGCTCAATATTTGCTGGATGAGTGCTTTGACCTTCAATACGATTCGAATAATAGGAGTTCATCGACCGAACTAGTTCTTGAATGGATGCAATCGTAGTGAAATGAATACCATTACCTAAACGAGCAGATCTTTGGATAAGCTCCTCTGCTTGTGCATGCAGTATTTCAAGCTTCGTTTGTGGTAACAAAGGCTCAAACTGATGTATTTTAGAATAGTGAAAAGATAAATTATGGTTCATTTTTGCCGGTAAATTTGCCAGTAAAAAATTAAATAATATCTAATATTAACAGTAATTTAAGAAAATAAAAAGACTTATTTTTTAATCATTTTTGCCGGTAAATTTACCGGAAAATTACTTCTTCTAAGAGATTAGAAAAAGTAATCTCCAGTTACTTTTACAAATGTTTTTGCATGAACTCGTGAAACTTATCTGCCATCTGCGGATAGTAGTCCTTCCACATGGGGAAATGGATTAAATCGATATCTTGATCTTCAATCGGCAACTGAAATAACTCACTATTTGGGATTAATTCTGCGGCGGCTAGACCATTAACACTGGCATGGGTTTTATCATTACCTGGAATTACTAAGACTGGTAATTGATAAGCTTCTAATTCAGCATTCTCCATACCCATAACTGGGCTTCTTGGACCTAGTAAGAATTTTCCTAACCAATGCTCCATTTGTGCAATGTAAACCTTGGGATCCATTTTCATTAAGTAGTCGCGGTTTGCAGGATTAAGCGCTAAGCGTTCTTGATAAGGCAGTGTTGCGCATAGGCCAGCCATACCGCCTTCTTTGACTGCATTAATATATTGCAAATAATACATATTAGGTAGCCTGCCAGCTGCAAAGTCTCCACCCGTCACACGCATTAAGAGTAAACCACGCACAGCTTCAGGATGTCTGCGCTTTACTAACATACAAAGTCTTGCGCCCGCAGAGGAACCACTAAAAAATGCAGGGAGTGCATCTAAGCTTTTCATGAGGAGATATAAATCATCTGCCCAAATTTCTTCTTCGCCTTCGTCACCCTCATAGACCATTTGTGAGGCTCCAAGATTTCTGCGGTCATGAACCACCACCCGGTAGCCATGCTTAGCTATCGTTTGGGCAAATAAGACCATTTCTTGATGGCTATTACGTCCGCCAGAATTAAGAGCTAACCAAGGACCCTCTGTGCCAAGGACTTCATAAAAAATTTGTACACCACGAATATCAGCGTATGGCATTTTGATTACTTTCTAATAAGGTATTATTTATTCGATCTTAATGTTGGCATCTTTAATTACTTTGTCCCATTTTGTGACTTCACTGCGCACAAACTGTTTAAAACTTTCTGGACTATCACTACCAATGTCATAGCCATAAGTAGCTGCTTGCACTTTATAAGCATCTGTACTCATGACTTTATTTAAGTCAGTAAATAACTTAGAGACCACGGCCGCAGGCGTGCCTTTGGGTACGAAAATACCATTCCAGCCAGCAGCTTCTACGCCAGTTAAGCCAGCCTCAGCAAGAGTTGGCACATCGGAAAGAATATTAATACGCTTTGAACCTGCAACACCTAAAGCTTTTAATCTACCGCTTTTAATATGCTGAGCAATGACTACCGGTGCTAAATAAGCGACCATCACATGCCCACCTAATAAATCTGGCATTTCAGCACCAATCGCTTTGTAAGGGATTTCTGTCATTTTGATACCAGCTCTTGATTTGGTCAGCTCACCTAAGAGTTGAGTAATGGAACCGGCACCGCCTGAAGCAGAGGTAATTTTTTGCGGATCAGATTTGGCAAGCGCAAGAAATTCTTTTAAATTATTGACACCCAAAGATGGATGAACAACCATGACTAAAGGCACGCTGACAACTCTAGTTACTGGCTCTAGCGCATCACCTAATTTGCAACAAGTATTCTTCGTTAACAGATCATTCAATGCATTATTAACATTACCATGAAATAAGGTGTAACCATCCGCAGGGGCCCGCGCTGCTTCTGCCGCACCAATTGAACTATTCGCACCGGGTTTGTTATCAATAATAATTTGCTGACCAAACAGTTCTGAGAGGCCTGGTATTAAATCTCTGGCTGCATTATCTACAGCACTACCTGGGCCAGCTGGTTCGATAATTTTGACTACCTTATTAGGATAATTTTGGGCAAAGCTAGGAAGGGAGCTGAACATTATCAGTCCTGTAAGGCTGATTAATAAACCCCTTTGTATCAAATGCTGTTTGCTCATGGTGTCTCCTTGAATTGATTATTATTCGGTGATTTTTATATTAAGAACTTTGTGAAACTTTAAGTAAAAAGCCTTTCATAATCTCATTAAATCCTGTCGGATTTTGTAAGTTCGCAATGTGTGCAGCCCCTGGAACTGGCGTGTAGTAGGCATTAGGTATTTGCTCTGCAATCGCTCTCATGATTGGTTCAGGACCACCTACTTTATCCTCAGCACCACCCATTAACATGGTCGGAACTTTAATTTGCCCTAGTTGACTTTCCACGTCAAGACCCACAAATGCACTAACAACCCCTAAGTATCCTTCGGTGCTCGTGCCACGAATCATTTGTCTAACAGCCTCTAATTTTTCTGGATAGGCTTGTTTGAAAGATTCTGAAAACCACCGTTGCGCGGTGTTTTCGACAATTGCTTCAATCCCACCTTGTTTGACTGTGTCCATTAACTGATGCCACATCGCCGCAAACTCTGGCACCATTTTTGACCGGCAACAGCAAGGCAGTAAACTCAATAAACGATCAGAATGATTGATACCCATTGCTAAAGCGATTGAGGCGCCAAGGCCGAGTCCAGTTAAATGACTTTTTTGAATACCTAATGCATCCCACAAGGCAATTAAATCGGCACTGAGTAACTCGATGGAGTAGGGAGCTGGGGTTGCTGCACTTTTACCTTGGCCCCTGAGGTCATATCTTAAGATCTGAAAATCATCTTTTAACGCAGCGACTTGATCTACCCACATCGTTGTATCGTTGGTAATACCTGTCACCATGGTCAGCCATGGTCGTGCTGGATTACCATCAATCTCGTAATGCATTTGAATGCCATTTGCTGTAATGAACATATTCTTTCCGTTTTCTTTTCGTTTATTAGTAAGGATTATTTGAAATAGTCTTTTTTCATGAGTCCTGCGGCGTTACCGCAGCATACTTTGTGAATATCTTCAGGGGATAGTCCAACAGAAAATACGGATTTAATACCTTCACGTATATACATTTCGCCACCCTCTGGATCAAAAGGACAGTCGCTAGCAAATACCACTTGATCGCTCCCAAAAAAATCTAAGCCACAACGTAGCGCTGAAGCAGAGCCGCCAAGAACGGTGTCACCATAAAACATCTTGAAGTAATCGATAGGGGCTTTTTTTAAATTTTTTAAAACGTCTTTTTCTGCACCATCAGAACTTCTCGCGCCTAACTGTGCCCACAGCGTTTCTGCTCGGCCACCGAAGTATGGCAACATACCCCCGCAGTGGTGGGTAATCAATTTTAAATTAGGCACCTTATCAAACAAGCCCGAAAAAACCATACGAGTCATAGCCAAGCTCGTCTCAACAGGCCAACCTAATACCTGCCAAAACTCATACTTTGATTTTTCTTCATCGACATAGTCGGGTTTATTTGCAAGTCTGATGGGATGCATCCAGATTGGCAATTGATAATGATTCGCCATGCGCTCAAAAATGGGCAAGAACTCCGGATTGTCAATTGCCCGACCATTGACGCTAGTTAAAATTTGCACACCAACAGCGCCCATTTGATTAATCGCAAAATCCATTTCTTCGATTGCTGCTGCTGGGTTATTCATGGGCAGACTAGCTATAAAACTAGGGAACTGATCCGGCCAAGTTTGACACATCTCATACATTCCCTCATTAGCAATTCGGGCGAGTTTAGGAGATAAATCAGGGCCACCTAACATATCGGGTGAGGGGACGGCAAGCGAGAGAATTTGTTTGACCTGAGGCCATTTTTTTAACATTTCGACACGAGCAGGAATGTCCCATAATAGTTTTAGACTACTCATGCGCTTAGCAAGACCTGGATCACTACTATGAACTTTCATTTCCTCTAAATATTTCAGAGGCATGACGTGGTTGTAAATATCAATACAGGGTTGATTTGAGTCCATAAATTTTCTTTATTAGTCTTGGGTAATATGTGCTTGCGTCACAACATTTTTCCAGCGCTGCATATCGGATTTCATTAAAGTGCTAAGCTGGTCTGCATTCAAAAGATTGACAAAAATCCCTTGCTCCTTTAATTGCTTCTTCACGTCTTCTAGTTCCATGACTTCCGTAAAGTCTTTATATAATTTACTTTGAATTTCTTTCGGTGTTCCAGCAGGAGCCAAGACGCCATACCACGGAAATAGATTCTCGAATTCAGGTATACCTTGTTCTAAAAAGGTAGGAACTTCAGGCAATAAATCGGATCGTTTTGAACCCGTAACGGCTAACATTTTTATCTTGCCTGCCTTTGCAAAAGGTAATAGTGAGTTAAAGGTGGCAATCATGACTTGTACTTGACCACCAATCAGATCCGTTTGTGCTCCAGACAGACCTTTATAAGGAACGTGGACTAACTCTAAGCCCTTTAGATTTTTGAGTAATTCCATTGAGAGATGATGAGGAGTTCCGCTACCCGGAGAGGCATAATTCATTTTGCCTGGCTTACTTTTAATCAATGCAAATAAGCTATTTAAGTCTTTAGCTGGCACATCATTATTAATCGCTATGCCGTAACTGGCGGTTGCTAACCTGGCAATCGGTGCCAAATCACGGATTGGGTCATATGGTAAAGATTTATAAATAGACGGCGTCATCGTAATCGTATCAATCGCCATTAATAAGGTCAGTCCGTCAGGCGTCGCTTTTGCTACCTTATCTGTTCCTAAATTACCACTAGCACCTGGACGATTATCAACAATTACAGCTTGCTTCCAACGCTCGGATAATTTGGGGCTAATAATGCGTGCAATCGTATCGCTACCGCTACCTGAGGTAAAGGGGACCACCAAAGTAACGGATCTACTTGGATAGTTTTGAGAATCTGTTTGAGCGTGACCTGTAGCAGAAAATCCTGCAAGGACTGAGGCCATAACTCCTACAATGATCGTGGAAGATATTGATTTCCTAAAAGGGTGATTTTTCATGAGAAGCCTTTCGAGATGCGATTAGTCAATCGACATTTTTGCTTGCTTAACGATGGTTTCAAATCTCTTTGATTGGATTTCAGCGTCTTTTGTCACCTCAGAAGGATTTGTTAACCAAGGCTCAAAGCCAAAGGTTGCCATATTCTTTTGAACGTCAGGATCCTTGAGAGCTATTAAAGTTTCTTGATTAAATTTATCAATGGCTGCTTTAGGAGTTCCTCTTAAAGCATAAATTGCAACCCATGTTTTTAGTTCAAAATTCTTCGGTCCACCAGCTTCTGAAACAGTTGGGATATCAAGATAGCCAGTTAAGCGCTTAGGAGCTGCGATACCTAAAAATTTCACTTTTTTGGCACGGAAAAGAGGGCCAGCGGATGCAGCCGTTCCAAATGCCCAGTCTACTTCGCCGTTCGCAACAGCGTTATATACTGAAGGTAAATCTTTGTAAGGAATATGGTTCATTTGCGTGTTAGTTTCCGCTTCAAACATCGCGGCTCCAACGTGTCCAGCACTACCCACACCCCAAGAAGCAAATGTCAATGCACCACTTTTTTCTTTGGCTGCGGCTACCAGATCGCCGACAGTATTCCACTTCGAATTAGCCGGTACAACAATGAAGAAGTTTGTCCAATACAGAGGCGCTGCTGGTTCAAAGTCCTTATTAAAATCAAAGGGCATTTTTTTAAATAAATGCTGTTG
>CAISYI010000104.1 GCA_903889595.1 uncultured beta proteobacterium | reverse complement strand
TTGTTAGAGCGTGCAGCAAGAGTAAATGCTGATTACGTAGAGAAATTTACGAAGGGTGAAGTTAAAGGTAAAACTGGATCTTTAACTGCATTGCCAATTATTGAAACACAGGCTGGTGACGTTTCTGCATTCGTGCCAACAAACGTAATTTCTATTACTGACGGCCAGATTTTCTTAGAAACAGATTTGTTTAATGCTGGTATTCGTCCTGCAATTAACGCTGGTATTTCTGTATCAAGAGTTGGTGGTGCTGCGCAGACTAAGGTCGTTAAGAAAATGTCAGGTGGTATTCGTACAGATTTAGCACAGTATCGTGAACTAGCAGCGTTTGCTCAATTTGCATCTGACTTAGATGATGCAACGCGTAAACAATTAGAGCGTGGTCGTCGTGTGACTGAATTACTAAAGCAAGCTCAGTACTCACCCCAACAAGTATGGCAGTTGTCAGCAGTTTTATATGCTGCAAATAACGGATATTTAGATGATGTTGAAGTTAAAAATATTCTGCCATTCGAAAAAGGATTACTAGAGCACCTAAAGTCCAAATTTGCAGATTTAGTTGGCCGTATCGAAGATACAAAAGACATAAGCAAAGATGACGAAGTTGCTCTTAAGGCAGCCGTTCAGGATTACAAGCGTTCTGCTTCTTTCTAATTTAAGAAGCTAAGGGAGAGCCTCAATGGCTGGAACAAAAGAGATACGAAATAAAATCAAAAGCGTACAAAATACGCGGAAAATTACTAAGGCGATGGAAATGGTTGCCGCATCAAAAATGCGTAAAGCGCAAGAGCGGATGCGTGCGGCTAGACCTTATGCAGAAAAAGTAAAAACAATTGCAGCAAATTTAAGCAAGGCGAATCCAGAGTACAAACCAGCGTATCTGGAAACTAGAGTTGTTAAAAATGTTGGAGTGATTTTAATCACAACAGATAAAGGTTTGTGTGGCGGACTAAATACAAACATTTTAAGAACACTTGTTAACTCAATGAAAGATTGGTCAAGCCAAGACATCAATGTTGTATGTACTGCAATTGGTTCAAAAGGAATTCAATTTTTAAATAGGGTAAAAGGTAATATCTTGTCTCAAGCGTCACATATTGGAGATTACCCAAGATTTGAAGATTTAATCGGAACAATTAAAGTTCAACTTGATGCATTCGAAAAACAAGAAGTTGATGAAGTTTATATTGCTTACAACAAATTTATTAACACAATGAAGCAAGAAGCAGTTCTAGAAAAGATTTTGCCGATTTCAGCAGATCAATTAGGAACTAAAGTACAAAGTAGAGAAGATTCCGGCTGGGATTATATCTATGAACCTGATGCTGAAAGTGTTATTGATGAGTTAGTAAAGAGATACATTGAGTCTTTAATCTATGTAGCTGTTTCAGAGAATATTGCTTCTGAACAATCGGCAAGAATGGTTGCGATGAAAGCGGCATCTGATAATGCTAAAAATGTTATTAGTGAATTACAACTGGTCTATAACAAAACTCGACAAGCTGCTATTACTAAAGAGTTGTCAGAAATTGTTGGTGGATCAGCCGCTGTTTAATTTATAAGAATTGTAAATATTGATTTTATTGGAGAGATGCGATGAGTAACGGAAATATCGTTCAATGTATTGGAGCTGTAGTAGATATTCAGTTCCCACGCGAAGGATTGCCTAAAGTTTATGAAGCTTTAGTTTTAGATGAAAGTAACGAAGCATCGTTCGCTGAAAAGGGATTAACCTTTGAAGTGCAACAGCAATTAGGTGATGGTATTGTAAGAACCATTGCTCTAGGCTCAAGCGATGGCTTACGAAGAGGAATGTCTGTAACATCTACAGGCGCCCCTATTTCAGTACCTGTAGGTCAGGCTACATTAGGTCGCATTATGGATGTTTTAGGAAGACCTATTGATGAAGCCGGTCCAATCGCAACGGATGAACGTCGTGCTATTCATCAGCCAGCACCAAAGTTTGATGAACTATCTCCATCCGTAGATTTATTAGAAACCGGAATTAAAGTGATCGATTTAGTTTGCCCGTTTGCTAAGGGTGGTAAGGTCGGTTTATTCGGTGGTGCGGGTGTAGGTAAAACCGTAAACATGATGGAATTGATCAATAACATTGCAAAACAACATGCTGGACTCTCTGTTTTTGCTGGTGTTGGCGAGCGTACTCGTGAGGGTAATGACTTTTATCACGAAATGAAAGATTCAAACGTTTTAGATAAAGTAGCCATGGTTTTTGGTCAAATGAACGAGCCTCCTGGAAACCGTTTACGCGTTGCGTTAACAGGTTTATCAATGGCTGAACGTTTTAGAGATGAAGGTAGAGACATTCTTTTCTTCGTTGATAATATTTACCGTTATACATTAGCTGGAACTGAAGTTTCAGCATTGTTAGGTCGTATGCCGTCAGCTGTGGGATATCAACCAACTTTAGCAGAAGAAATGGGTCGTTTACAAGAGCGTATTACTTCAACTAAAACAGGTTCCATTACATCTATTCAAGCGGTTTATGTACCTGCAGATGACTTAACTGACCCATCTCCAGCAACCACATTCCAACATCTAGATTCAACAGTAGTTTTGTCAAGAGATATTGCAGCACTTGGAATTTATCCAGCCGTTGACCCACTCGACTCAACTAGTCGTCAGTTGGATCCATTGGTAGTCGGACAAGAGCATTATGATACTGCTCGCAGTGTTCAAATTACATTACAACGCTACAAAGAGTTAAGAGACATTATTGCTATTTTAGGAATGGATGAATTGTCACCTGAAGATAAATTATCTGTTGCCCGTGCTCGTAAAATTCAACGTTTCTTATCTCAACCTTTCCACGTTGCAGAAGTCTTTACAGGTTCACCTGGAAAGTACGTACCATTAAAAGAAACAATCAGAGGATTCCAAATGATTGTTGCTGGTGAATTAGATCATTTACCAGAGCAGGCCTTTTATATGGTTGGAACGATTGATGAAGCGATTGAAAAAGCTAAGAAGCTTTAATAAAAAAGGTTTAGTTACACATGTCAACTATACATATTGATGTAGTAAGTGCTGAGGAATCGATTTTCTCCGGTGAGGCAAAGTTTGTCTCCTTACCGGGTGAGTCCGGTGAGCTTGGCATTCTTCCAGGGCATATTCCACTCATTACTAGAATACAACCAGGTCCAGTCAGAATAGAAAAACCAGATGGATCTGATGAATTTGTTTTTGTAGCTGGTGGAATTCTAGAAATTCAACCAAAATGCATTACTGTATTAGCAGATACTGCAATTCGTGGCAAAGATTTAGACGAAGCAAAAGCCATAGAAGCTAAAAGACGTGCAGAAGAAAATATGGCGAATAGAGAGTCTGATATTGACTTTGCACAAGCACAATCAGAATTTGCTATCGCAGCAGCCGAATTAGCAACAATTGCTAGGTTAAGAAGAAAAAAGTAAAGCAAAAGGATAAAAACTATCATCTGGTAATTTGATAGCTTTTTATCCTGCTTACTAGACCTTCACATTGCCAATGTGCAAAGTAGAGAGTCAAAAATCCATTTATAAATTCAAGATATATCTTAAATTTTCCTTAGGTGTTAGATAACACTAAGAAGAGCAGCACTCAAAAGTTCTGAGAGTGACTAACAATTAAATGATATCAAAATAACCAACAAATTATTAGTAGGGGATATGGTGTATGGTATTCGTAAAAATAATTGAATCCTTTGTGGGAATATAACCAATTTCCAACACTAAAGTAAAATCAAATTTAAAAGTAAATTGACGGAGAGGACAATTATTTGCCAACTTTTACAAAGATAAAATAAACCCGTTAGCGGACTTCTTTTTAGATAAAAAATGACGCTAGGGAAATGAAGTGATCTTAGTCAAAGGTTGTAAGATAAAAATGATCAAATCGAAGTCAAAAAAAGTAAGACTTTCAATTAGATAGCAAGCTAAATGAACTTAAAAATTAAAAGTTATACACAGTTACCGTTACACATAAAATTACAATGAGTTGCAAATAAAACTTAAAATTAATTATATGATAAACACTTAAATTATTGTTTTTAAACAAGATTATAGATTAAAGTAAAATGCATAAAACTTCAAATGCTGAAGATAAAATAAAAGGCTGACAAAATCTTAAAGTAATCCACAGAGTTATCCACAGATAATTCAACTAATAAATAAAGTGTAAAAGAAGAAAACAGTCAGGAAAAGACAAATGTATTTTGTACAAGTAGCGATAGACGTACCACTCTATAAACTATTCGAATATTCATGGGAAACGGCGGACTTAACTATTGAACCAACTATTGGTTTAATTGTTGAAGTTGAATTTGGAAGAAAAAAAACAGCTGGAATCATCTTAGAAATTAATAATGAAAGCAGTATTCAAAAAGAGGAGAAAACTTACAGTATTAAGAAAGTTTTAAACATTGCACCTTGCAAAGCATTAGAAACTAAAGAATTAAAACTATACCAATTTGCGTCAAAGTACTACTTAAGACCAATAGGAGAAGTAATATTTTCAACGATACCTAGCGAATGGAAAAATCCAGCAAATTGGGAGCGAATTAAAAAGTCGATTGAAAAAAAAGATGGAAAAAAAAATAAATTAGGAATTTCAAAGCCCCAAATACTTAACTTTAACGAAGAACAATTAAATGCAATTGAAACTCTAAATGACATAACAAGTTGTGAAAACTACGAGATTATGTTGTTAAAGGGGATAACTGGTAGTGGAAAAACGGCTGTTTATTTAGAGTGGATTAAAAGGATAACTGAGGATAAAAATAAACAATGTTTAATTTTGGTGCCTGAAATAAATCTTACGCCGCAACTAGAGCAGACAGTTAAAAATATTTGTGTTGACAGGGATGTAGTCATTCTTCATAGTAATTTAACCCCTAGTGAAAGAAATCATGCATGGTTAAAAATACAATCGGGTAGCGGACAAATAATCGTGGGAACACGCCTCAGTGTATTTACCCCGATAAAAAACTTATCTGCAATAGTTATTGATGAAGAACACGATAACTCATATAAACAGCAAGATGGAATGCGGTATTCAGCTAGAGATGTAGGGGTATGGAGAGCCGCAAATTTAAAAATACCTATCTTGCTCTGTTCTGCAACGCCATCACTCGAAACTTGGCAAAAAGTTTTAGAGAAAAAAATTACACTATTGGAATTATCTAAAAGAGCAAAAGCTGGCTCAACCATACCAAAAATAGAAATTGTAGATATTAAAAAAGAAAGTAAAACAGCCAACTTTAAAGATGTTGGATTAACAAATTATGTAATTGAAGAAATTAGGCAAACCTCTCTCAGAGAAAAACAAACCATAGTCTTTATTAATAGAAGGGGTTTTGCACCGATACTCTCTTGTGAGGCATGCAATTGGAAATCTGGTTGTAAAAAATGTAGCACTTGGAAAGTTTTACATAAAAAAACAAAAACACAAAAAATAGCAACCTTGCAATGTCATCACTGTGGATTAATTGAAAGAACACCAGAGGCATGCCCAGATTGCGGAAATCAGGATATAAAACCTTTAGGTTTAGGAACACAAAGGATTGAAGAGGGTATCGAAAGATTATTCAGTAATCTAAGAGTATTAAGAATCGATACTGATGCAACACGAAAAAAAGGAGAAGCAGAAGAGCTATTCCAAAAGGTTCATAGAAATGAAGTCGACATTATCATTGGAACCCAGATGTTATCGAAGGGGCATGATTTCAGTAATGTTGAAACAGTAATAGTAATTGATATAGATAAAAGTTTATATTCATCAGATTTCCGAGCAACAGAAAAAATGTTTGCTCAATTAGTTCAAGTTGCGGGTAGAGGAGGGAGAGGAGAAGATTCAGCTAATTCAAAAATAATAATCCAAACCGAATTTCCTGAACATGAAATCTTTAGCGCATTAAAAAATGAAGATATAAAAGTGTTTTACAAACAACTACTCCAAGAGAGAGGTTCAGCACATCTACCTCCCTATGTATATCAAGCGTTAGTTTTAGCGGAGTCAAAAAACCAAGAAAAAAACACAATAGCTCTTCTTGAACTAAAAAAATATTTGGAACAAACCATCAACCCATTAGAGAGTTGTATCATTTATGACCCAATTCCTAGAGGGATACAAAGAGTGGGTGGTATTGAAAGAACGCAGATATTGATTGAGTCTAAAGACCGCCCTAAACTTCAAAAAAGTTTAGAAAAAGGTCTTGATTATAGTGAATATCTAAAGAGTAAAAATCATTCCATGCGAATCATAATCGAACGAGATCCAATCACTTTCTAATCTTGAACATATTCACTTAGAGGAATGCAAGAACAAAATAAATTTCTGTCACCATAAACATTGTCAACTCTTCCTACGGGAGGCCAATATTTATAATCTTTTAATCTACTAACAGGATAGGCAGCTACTTCTCTAGAGTATGGATGGGTCCATTCAGATTGAACCAGCGAAAAAGCAGTATGAGGTGCGTTTTTTAAGGGGTTATCTAAAGAATCATAAACACCACTAATGACTTGATCAATTTCCATTTTAATAGTGACCATCGCTTCAATAAAGCGGTCTAATTCTTGTTTAGACTCACTTTCGGTCGGTTCAATCATAAGAGTTCCTGGTACCGGAAAACTCATTGTTGGTGCATGAAAACCAAAATCAATAAGCCTTTTAGCAATATCTTCATTTGAGATACCAGATATTTTTTGAATAGGTCGAATATCTAAAATACACTCATGGGCAACTAATCCATTCAAAGCTGAATACAATATTGGAAAATGTGGCGACAATTTTTTTGCAATGTAATTTGCATTAAGAATCGCAACTTCAGATGCTCTTCTAAGACCAATTGAACCAACCATCGCAATATACATCCAAGAAATTGGTAAAACAGAGGCTGAACCAAAGGGAGCCGAGGATATTCGTGAAACTTCAGGAAAGGTCTTATTTACAGTGTTACCAGTAAAAGATGAAGGAAGAAATGGAGAAAGATGCGATTTTACTGCAACAGGACCAACGCCGGGACCACCACCACCATGAGGAATACAAAATGTTTTATGCAAGTTTAAATGGCTAACATCTCCACCAAAAAGACCAGGAGGGGCAGTACCAACTAAAGCATTCATATTTGCACCATCAATGTAAACCTGGCCACCATGCTCATGAATAATAGAGCAAATATCTTTAACACCAGTTTCAAAAACGCCATGTGTACTAGGGTAGGTAATCATGATTGCAGCTAAATTATTACTGTGGTATAACGCCTTTTGGGTGAGATCGGCAATGTCAACATTACCAAATTCATCACAAAGAACAACAACAACTTCTAAACCAACCATTTGAGCTGAAGCCGGATTAGTGCCATGAGCTGAAGATGGGATTAAACAAATATTACGATGACCCTGTCCAATGGACTCTAGATAAGATTTAATAATTAAAAGACCTGCATATTCACCTTGAGAGCCAGCATTAGGTTGTAATGAAATTGCATCATATCCTGTCGCTCCACATAACATTTTTTCTAGTTGCTCAATCATGGTGTAATAACCACTACATTGATCCATTGGCGCAAAAGGATGAATAGCATTAAAGTGAGGCCAAGAGACTGGAATCATTTCACTCGTTGCATTGAGTTTCATCGTGCAAGAACCTAAAGGAATCATCGTACGATCTAAAGCCAAGTCTTTATCTGAAAGCTTTTTCATATATCTGAGCATTTCATGTTCAGAATGAAACTTATTAAAAGTTGGATGGGTTAAAAAGGATGAAGAGCGTTGAATAGATTGTGGGATGTGAACTTCTAAATCGGAAGATCTAGAAAGAGGTGAAGCGCCAAAAATAGAAATTAATACCTCAACATCTTTAAGAGTTGTGGTTTCGTCAAAGGAAACACCTAAATGACCAGAATCAATTAATCGTAAATTAATACCCTGCTTTTGAGCAGCTTGAAAAATCTCTAAACATTTTGGCGACTCAATACAAAGGGTGTCAAACCAAGCTTCATTAACAATAACGTATCCAGAGGCTAAAAGTGAATTAGCTAAAATTGAAACAAGTTCATGAGTTCTTAATGCAATTTGTTTCAATCCTTCGGGACCGTGATAGGTTGCATACATACCAGCCATTATTGCTAATAAGGCTTGAGCCGTACAAATATTTGAAGTTGCTTTTTCACGTCGTATATGTTGCTCACGAGTTTGTAATGCTAAGCGATAGGCAGGATTTCCGAACCTATCGATACTTACACCAACTAATCTACCGGGCATACTTCTTTTGAATTTATCCTTTGTTGCTAAATATGCAGCGTGGGGACCCCCGAAGCCTAAAGGAACACCAAATCGTTGAGAGTTACCAACAACTATATCGGCATCAAAAGAAGAAGGTGATTCAATTATCGTTAACGCTAAAAGATCGGCAGCAACAACTAATAGTGCATTTTGCTCATGCACAAAATTACTCACAGATACATACTGTTCAAGAGAATAAAGGGCTCCAGTTCCTCCAGGGTATTGAATAAAAGCGCCAAAAAATTGATATTGATGAATATGACTCAAATCATCAACAATAATATTAATGCCAAGTGGTTTGGCTCGAGTTTTTATAACATCAATAGTTTGGGGAAAGGAGCTCGCCTCAACAAAAAAATTCAAAGAATTAGATGAGCATGATCTCTTAGCTAAGGTCATGGCTTCAGCAGCAGAAGTACCCTCATCCAACATAGATGCATTGGCAATATCCATACCGGTTAAATCAATAATTACCTGTTGAAAATTAATAATTGCCTCCAAACGACCCTGAGAAATTTCAGGCTGATAAGGCGTGTAAGAGGTGTACCAAGATGGGTTTTCTAGGATATTGCGTTGAATAACAGCAGGTGTAAAAGTGTTGTAATAACCCTGACCTATCCAGTTTTTAAATACAAGATTATTTTTTGAAATTTCAGACAAGTGAGCAATTGCTTCCGGCTCTGACATTGGTTTATCAAATCCTTGCAAATCGATTTCGGTTTTTATTCGAATATTATCAGGAACAACTGAATTCATAAATTGATGAAAAGAGTCATAACCTAAAGTACTCAACATGGAAGATTGATCCTCAACAGAAGGACCTAAGTGCCTAGATAAAAAACTACCGATTATCCCGTTTGCATGAAAATTTGACATTAAAAATCAGCCTCCAATTAAAGTTTTGTAGGCATCAGCATTTAATAAAGACTTTAAGTCATCGACATTATTGGGAGCAAGTTTAAAAAACCAAGAATCATAGGGGTTTGAATTAATCATTTCAGGTTGGGCAGTAAGTTCATCATTAATAGCAACAATTGTCCCTGAGAGGGGAGCATAAATGTCACTAGCTGCTTTAACTGATTCAACAACAGCGCAAGACATCTTTGCATCTAACTTAGCCCCTAAAGATGGTAACTCTAAGAAGACAATATCACCTAAAGCATCTTGAGCATGGTTGGTAATACCTACAGATATAGTGCCATCATCATTAAGCAAAGACCACTCATGTGATTCAGCGTAAAACAAGTTTTGGGGTAATGACATAGAAATCTCCTAAATTAAATTAAACTTTTACCTTTACGAACAAAAGTAGGTTTAACTACTTTTGCAGGAATTATTTGATCACGAATAACTACATTGACAAGAGAGTTGGGAACTACCTGCTGAGGAACTCTAGCAAAAGCAATCGATTGTTGAAGACTAGGGCTAAATGTACCGCTGGTAATCTCACCATCACCATATTCAGTTTTAATCACTTGGTGAGCCCTTAAAATTCCTTTTCCCATTAAAACCAAACCCATAAAAGAAAATTTTCTAGAATAAGTTCGAAGCGAGTTGGAACCAATAAAATGCCTTTCATTGCCTAAATCAACAGTCCAAGCCAAACCACAATCAAAAGGGTTGAATCCAGAACTCATGTCTTGACCATATAAGTTGTATCCAGCCTCAATACGTAAAGTATCACGAGCACCCAAACCAGCTGGTAAAACACCATGTGAAAGGAATAAATCCCAAATTTGACAACCATATGAAAGAGGTAAAAACAATTCAAAACCATCTTCACCGGTATATCCAGTTCGAGAAAACATGACTTCACCAAATTCAGTATCTAAAATTTTAGAACCAAAATAGGGTATGGCTGCGACCTGATCAAATAATAAGGGGAAAACATTGCTAATGGCTAGAAGAGATTGCGGACCTTGCAAAGCCAATAGAACTAGGGGACTTTGCATACCTTGAATATTTGAACGTCTGGGGATAATTTCTAATAATTTGTAATCTCGAGCAACCGCTCTCATCCAAACTAAATCATTTTCTGCTGTACTAGCATTAATCACTAAACGATAAAAGTTACCAACTTTATAAGCAATCAAATCATCTAAAATCCCACCTTCATGATTTAACATACAGCTATAAAGAGCCTGTCCTTCACTTTCCAATTTATTAATATTATTTGCTAAAAGATTTTCTAAAAAGGCATGAGCATCATCACCGTGCACATCAACAACGGCCATATGTGAAACATCAAATATAGAAACTGAGTTTCTTGTGTGTAAATGCTCACTAATCTGCGAGCCATAGTGTATAGGCATATCCCACCCACCAAAATTGAACATCTTCGCATTAAGATTTAGGTGTTGTTGATGAAAAATAGTATTTGCGACCATAGGGAATCCTAAAAAAGGGCCCCCCTGTCCTTTTACCTGAGAGATTGCATCACAAGTGATGTTAGCCCCTTCGGTGTGCAATTAAATGCCGCTCTCCAGAGTTTGAAATATTGACAGTCCTTTTGCCTGAGCGTTTACGGGCGTATTGCGCCTTCGGCGGTGAAAATCACTCTCTCCTATCAATACAAATATTTTAACCTAATTAGAAGTGAAATTGATTTAGAAAGAAAAAAAATCAGTATGATGACAATATGAGTTTAAAAATCGCTATTGTCCCCGTTACACCCTTTGAGCAAAATTGCTCAATATTGGTTTGTGACGAAACAAATCAGGCCGCTATCGTTGATCCCGGCGGTGATCTAGATAAGATATTAAAAGTCGTAAACGACAACCAGTTGAGTGTCGTAAAAATATTAATTACACACGGCCACTTAGATCACTGTTCTGGGACGAGCGAATTATCAAAACAATTAAATGTTCCAATCGAGGGCCCCCATAAGGATGATTTATTTTGGATTGAACAGTTGTCAATTCAAGCCCAGAGGTTTGGTTTTAATCATGACGCTGAGCCGTTTACACCTGATCGATGGTTGGTAGGTGGAGATACAGTTGAACTAGGGAACCAACTATTTAAGGTTGAGCACTGCCCTGGACACACACCAGGGCATATAGCGTTCATTAACGAAGAAGCCCAAATTGCTATTGTTGGGGATTTAATATTTGCGGGCTCTATTGGAAGAACTGATTTCCCCAAAGGAAATCATAAAGACTTAATAACGTCGATTAAAGAGAATCTTTTTAAATATGGGGATGAAATACGATTTGTGCCTGGACATGGGCCAAACTCAAGTTTTGGTGAAGAAAGGCTAAACAACCCCTTTCTCCAGCAAGAATAAAACCTTATTCCTTGGCAGAACCTGTTCTATGAGTTCTGTTATACAAACAACTAGCACAGATCCAACGCTGTTTTTTATTACTAGTTGGTATCCAAGTACCACCCTCTAAACGCTTTTCACGACTGCAAGAAGAACAAAACTTAAGCGATTGAGACGTTGGGTCAGTCGTTTGTGAAGTTGTATCAGTAGTTGTAATTGTTGTTGTAGTCATAGTAAACCTTGAGCAGCAAAACCCCTATTTTAACACCGATTCAAAACCCCTACATTTAGGGGCTAGGAATCACTTTAATAGATTCAGCAGTTTTATTGCCGTTGAAGTCAAGCCAGTACTTATTTTTGAAGTCATACAACTTACATAATTTGGCTGTTTCAAAATACCATTTCCACGAAAACGGTTGCACAATAATTCTGCCAGGAAGTAATTCCTCTAACTTAGATTGAGCTTCTTGAAGATTGTATAAAGGAACCCCCATATCTACGTGATGCGCTGTATGCTCCATGATATGGTGCATCGTTGCTCCAAAATTACGTTTAAATGTTAAGTGAACAGTTGTAGAAACAAATGGTTGAGCTTTCATCCACTCCGTCTTATTATCGTACCAAGACACGCTAATATGGGTGTGGTGAACATAGACAACCCAGCCAATCATCCCGTTCCAAAACAGATAAGGAATAACAAAGCCACAAATAAGAGTTGTGAAATAGGATTGATTTGTCAAATACGCTCCGTAAACCAATGCACCGAGCCATAAAACACCAAAAGCAGAAACTAAGCAACTATCTTTAAAGAAAATCTTACGCGTAGACGGCATATTCTTTTTAGTAGGGAAATACATCTTGTTCCACCAAATTTCGATGAGATAGTAAAAAACTGGCCCCCAACCACTACGATATAAGCGTTCTACATTCTGACGCCAAACGGGCATATTATTAAACTCTTCGAGACTTGGTGGAGCCCAAACAAAATCAAAACCTTTTAAATTGGTTTGACCATGGTGAACAACATTATGACCAACCTCCCAAAGGCTAAACGGTGTAAGAGAAGGAAAAAATGCAATACGACCCAACCATTTGTTTAGCTCCCTATGCGGCGTAAAACTCTGATGACATGCATCGTGACCGAGGATAAATAATCTACCAATCCAAAACCCTGCGATATTACCAAGCACTATTTTGACAAATAAATTTTCAATCAACACTGTACCTGCAATTAGAGCAAACCAAATCACAATGTCAGCCACAAGTAATGAAATAGCTTTGACAGTCTGTTTATTAGCAAAAGGCTCAATCATACTTCTAATAATTTTCCTATTAGGAATAGGTAAACCCTCAGGTATCGGAGTATCGAAACTTGTTTGATTAGTAGTTGTAGTAGACATAGTTAAATCAAATTAAATTAAATAATTCATCATTTTAAGGTTGTTTTAAGAAGAGCGTATGTTGACAACACAACAATTTAAGAGATACAGATTAAAACAACATAAATTTTCTGTTTTAAGACGACATGAAAATAATTGAATTTAATATATTTGAAAGTTCTCAGGTAAAGGAAAAAATTGGATTTGATGAACCTTGATTCTTGAAAGTTAAAAAAGTTGTTATAAAACAAATCTTTAGAAGCTCCCACAAAATTGAGAAAGACATAATGATTTTAGTAACCATGGTCAAAGTAACCAGGGCACTTAAAAACCACGTTAGGAAAGGTTCTCGGCTAACAATCAGAAAGTCTATTAATAACCGTTGGAAATTAAAGCCTTAAAGCTTATGCTGCGGTTGCTTAATTGAATAGTTAAAGTGTTAAAACAATAAAAGATCTTCTAAGAAAGTGGCGCGCCCGGCTGGAATCGAACCAGCGACCCTTGGCTTCGGAGGCCAATACTCTATCCACTGAGCTACGGGCGCCATTAATAGCAATATTGTAAGTGAGTAATAGTTCAACAAGAACAAATAATTTGTTAATAGCAAAATAGGTTGTCAAGTTATTGTTATGAACTCTCGTTATAATTAGTGCATTCAATAATTTTTATCAAAACAGTTTCTAAGGAAAAGTAATGAGCGAAGAACATGGCAACTTAATCAAGTCTCCTAAACAGTTGATTTTAATGGTAATAGCTGCATTTTTTATTCCATTAATTGTAATTCTTTTGCTTTTAACTTATGCAAATAGCCATAATAAACCTTCATCTTCTGACGATCATGAAATAGCTAATAGATTAATCAAACCGGTTGCAAATTTAGACTTTAAAGATGCGAGTGCACCAAAAGTGTTAAAGACTGGGGAAGAAGTTTATAAAAATGTTTGCGCTTCATGTCATACATCGGGTGCTGCTGGTGCACCAGTTATGGGTCAAAATGCTGCCTGGGGTTCAAGAATTAGCAAAGGTTATCCAACACTATTAACACATGCTCTAAAAGGCTACAATGCAATGCCAGCTAGGGGCGGAGCTTCGCCCGATGACATAAGCGATTTTGAAATTGGCAGAGCGATTGTCTACATTGCAAATAACTCTGGTGGAAAGCTAGCAGAGCCAAAAGAACCGCCTGCTGATAAATAATTAGCAAACTAGTAAAAAGCAAAATAAAGAGTAAAGGGTGTTTTAAACAAACACAAGTAATTTCACACAAGCATTGGTCAATAAGTATGGCCAATGCAAAAGTTTTAGTTATGACGCTTGTGTAAAAAGATGGATTTAATCCTCTGCAATCTCTGGCGTTTCTTCTACCGTTAAAAAAATATTGACTTTTATTCCTAAAAAGGAATAATTTGGTCAACGTCAGGCAACAGTAAACCTTGACTAACCC